>VBPB01000020.1 GCA_005893365.1 Candidatus Eiseniibacteriota bacterium | reverse complement strand
CTGTGAACAGGGCCTCCGCATGCAGCCCGCTCGCCTGGCCGTCTGCGGTCGCGCGCAGCTCCTTGCCGACGCAGTCGTCCTCGCACACATGCCAAGTCGTTACGAAGCCGCCGGCGTCATCCGCGAGCACGGTCCATGGCTCGTGGTCCGCCCCCGAGTCCGGGGTCGCATCGGCGTGATGCACCACCACCACCACGCTCTCGCCCGGCGCGAAGCCGGCACCGGTGAGCGTGGCCATCGTGCCGGGCGCGTAGTCCGGCTGGTCGCTGGTCAAGGTCTGAGCGAACGATCTCGTCGCCGTGCACGTGATCAGCAAGGCGGCCAATCCGAAGGCGAGGCGGATCTTCATCTTCTTGCTCCTCGTGAATTGCCGCGCGGGCGTCCGATGGGGGTTAGGAGATGCGTTGGCATGGCGACGAATAGACGAGGCCGGTCATTCCGCGATCTCGATCTGGGAGGTGCTTGCCAGACGCTGGCCGAGAGACCGCCGCCCTCCCGGATGTAGGTCCCGGGGTTGAAGATCACGTGGCGGGCACGGGGTTCGCGCCGGTGGTCGGCGTCGGGCTGATCCCGCTCCCGCTAGAGCCCCGACCACGTCGCTGGAGGCGGCCCTGACCAAGCAGTTCTGGCTTACGACTACGGCCGTCGAGCTGGTCGAGTTCACGATGATCCCGCAAGTCTGAACTATGACGTTCGCGTTCCCGGTGGCCCAACGTGCCTTGTGGCACCGGGGTCCCGGCAGTAGATGCAGTTCGCGGAATAGCCCATGCCCCGACCGCGCGCGCCTGCACGGTGACCGAGTCGAAGCCCAAGGCCAGTAGGACGGCCGTCGAGAAGGACTTCTGAAGCACGACTTGGACGACCCTAAGCAGTTTGCGCGCCAGGCTCGCAGGCCTATCTGGTGCGGGCCGCAACCAACTGGCCCATGGCCAAGTGCGAGCGAGGTCGGTTCGGGGCGCATCGCGGTGCGATCCCGGGCGGGACAGGCGTATTCGTCAGGAAGCTGATGGTCCGTCCGGAACCCGACGCCGCATGGTCCCGCCCGCGCGCCGTTTACCCGCTCCAATCAGGGCCGGGAGCCGGCCTCGCCGCCCCGGGGATCCTGCTGCGGGCGATCCTGGCTCCTGCGCTCCACCTGGGTCCGGAGCTCCGAGTCCCGCAACCCATGCGCTTAGAGAACGCGCCGATGCCGCAGTAGACCCGTCGAATGGGCGAGACCTTGCCGGCGCAGCGGAGGGCGTCAGGCCGAATCGAGCGCCGCGGGCGTCCGCCGGAACGCCCGGTAGAGCAGCAGGTCGTAGGCGATCTTGATCCCGCCGGCGACGAAGAACGGGACCCCGCTGCCGGTGAGCAGAAACGCCCCGGCGATCACCGGCGCCACGCCCGCGCCGAGCGACCTGGCGATGGCCGTGACGCCCGCCGCCGCGGCGCGCTCGTCGGGCGCCACCACCGCCATGGTGTAGGACTGCCGCGTCGGCACGTCCATCTGCGAGATGGCGTAGCGCGCGAGCAGCAGGCCCATGGCGCTGGTCATCGTCGGCATCAAAGGCACCAACACCAGCATCACGTTGGACGGCAGGTGCGTGAAGACCATCGTGTTGATGAGCCCGATGCGGGCCGCGATGCGGCTCGCCAGCAGCGCCGAGACCGCGGCCAGCAGGTTGGCGCCGAAGAACAGGCTCCCGATCGCCGCGGTGCTGGCCCCGAACCGCGCGTGGAACCAGTACGCCATCACGCTCTGCAGGATGAACCCGCCCGCGAACGCGTCCATCGCGAACAGGGCGCTGAGTCGCGCCACCACGCCCTGCGAGCGATGGAGGCCGAAGCGCGAGCCGCCCGGGCCAGGCGTCGCCGCCGGCCGCGTCTCGACCGCGGTCGACAGGCGTGTGAAGAGCGTCGCGAGGACCACCCCCGCCGCCGCGTAGCAGGCGATGAGCATGCGATAGGACGCCACGTCGGTCATCCCCCCGCGCTGGACCAAGTGCGTGAGCCAGCCACCCGCCAGGGCGCCCAGTGCGGTGGCGCAGGAACCGGCCAGGTTGTACCAGGCGAAAACGCCGGTGCGCCGCCGGTCCGAGACCAGCTGCGAGAGCGCCGCCTGCTCGATCGAGAGGAACGGCCCGATCTCGCTCCCGCTCGGGCTGATGACCCCGACGATCGCCGCCAGCATGAGGAGTTCGGGCCGGCGCGTGAGCAGGAACGCGACCCCGCCCACCACCATCAGCGCCGAGCCCACGAGCAGCATGCGCCGGCGGCCGACGCGATCCGCCCGCGTCGTGATCCAGAGCGTGATGCCGGCGTCACCCAGCAGCGTCAACCCGAGCAGCAGGCCGATGGCCGGGCCGCCGAGCCCGATGGCCGCCAGGTACAGCACGAACACGATCGACAGGAACCCGTACGCGAACAGCCGCGTCGAGCGGGTGACGAAGAGCAGCGTCGTGTCGCGGCGGCCCGGCGCCGTCCCGCCCGCTTCGCTCACCGGAACGCGCCCTCGAGCCGACCCTGCTGCACCATCTGCTGGCAGTAGGCGTAGAGCGCGTCATAGACGATCCACTCCGCGGCGTTGAGCGCGTGGTCGTCCTGGTAGCCGAGCCCGCGGAAGCCCTCGGCGACGGCCTTGAGCCCCGCCGACTCCGGCTGGTTCCAGAGCGAGTTGTCGGTGTCCGCCCCGTTCACGATCCGGGCGAGGAGCATCAACGCCGGGTCGGAGGTCAGTCCGTGCTTCTTGACGATCGCGTCGAACGAGCACTCCTTGCCGTGGTGCCCCAACTCGACGCCCTTCACGTCGTACGGCGTCGCCTGCTCGCGCTCCGCCACCGCCATCACCTGGTCCGCCGGGACGAAGAGGAACTCCGCCTTGGGATCCACGAACCGGCGGATCAGCCAGGGGCAGGCGACACGGTCGACATGGACGTTCTCGCGCGTGATCCATTTCATGGCGAATATCTCCGTTTCATGGCCCAGTTGCCCTCAGCATCAGGCCCGCAGCCCCGGCACCGAGGATGAGGACGGGTTCCGGCAGCTTCTTGACGACGACCAGCAGCGCCAGTGCGACGATGAAGATCACGAACGTCGCTACGTCGACGATCGCGCGGCGGCCCAGCACGAAGGCCGCCCCGGAGATGGCGCCACAGGCTGCCGCCGTGACGCCGTTCACGAACGCCTTGACCGACCGATTCTCGGCGTAGCGACGGTAGTGAGGCGCGAGCAGCACGACGAATAGGTAGCAGGGCAGGAACACGCCGAGCCCCGCGGCCAGCGCCCCGCCCAATCCGGCCACGAGGTAGCCGATGAAGGCGACCGTGATCACGACCGGCCCGGGGGTGATCATCGCCACGGCGACGGCATCCAGGAACTGGCGGTCGTTGAGCCAGTGGAACTGCCCGACCACACCGCCGCGCAGGAACGGGACGATGGCGAGGCCGCTGCCGAAGACGAACACGCCCGCCTCACCGAAGTAGGTCGCGACCCGGTACAGGGTCGGCCAGGATGCGACTCCGGCGAGTCCCTGGAAGACCCAAGGCGGCGCAACCCCCAACGCCAGGGCCGCCGGCCTCGAACTCGGGCGCGGTGGCGCCTTGAAGAGGAGGGCCACGGTCCCGCTCAGGGCGAACAACCAGACGATCTCGCGCTCGGTCCAGGCGGTCACCAGGCCGTTGACCGCGAGGATCGCCCACAGCAGCCCGTCCTTGGCCACCGTCTGGCCCACGAGTTTGACCGCGCTCCGGGAGATGACCGGACAGCCCGAGCACCATCACGAACGACGGGAAGATGAACGCCGCGGCCACCAGCGTGGCGCCCACGCCGCCGGCCCGGACCCAGCCGAGATACATGGCGAGTTGAGCGGCCAGCGGGCCCGGAGACAGTTGGGCGAGTGCCAGTCCCTGCGCGTAGTCCTGCTTCGAGAACCAGCGCCGCTCGTCGACGAGGTCCCGCTGCATGTGACCCGCGAGCGCGATCGGGCCGCCGAAGCCGAACGAGCCCAGACGCACGAAGTAGCCCAGGAGCTCCCGCAGCGTGCACGGAAGGACCCCGCCCGGGGCCGTCGCGGCCAGCCCGCCGGTCCCCGGGGCCACGCTCGTGCCGCGGGTCGATGGCGAGGTCATGCGCCTATTGCGCGTCAGCGCGCGGCATCGACGACCGCGCGCAGGCCCGCGACGAGCTTGGCGAGCGGCGCGGCCGCCCAGAAGTGGATGAAGTAGAGCGTGGGCGACTCGCCGATCATGTGCGTGTGGAGCGCGGTCGCGGTGATGCCGTGCGTGGCGAACGCCTTCAACATGGGTTCGACCTGTCGACCCGTCACGGCGAAGTCACCGGTCGCGACCGCACGGGTCGCGTCGATGGCCTGGATGTTCACCGGGCTCGCGTAGCCCAGCGCCGGCGTCACCTCCATGCCGTCCATCGTCACCTGGCCGGGCACCAGCATGAACGACACCTGCGCCACGCTGCCGTGGGTGCGCCCCGAGCGGCCGAGGCCGGTGAACACGAATGCGCTGTCGATCGCCAGGGGCGCGCTGGCCGCCGGAGCCACCGGGCGTGGCGTCGCGGTCAACGCCAGCGCACGATCGAGCCACCGGGCCAGTTCCACCGCCCTACCGTGTCCGCCGAAGTGGACGTAGACGAGCCGCGGCTCCTCCCCCACCAGATGGTTGTGGATGGCGGTGACGTCGAGATTCTGCGCCGCCAACTCGGCCAGCACCGGGCTCAGTTCCGTGGACGTGAGGACCAGGTCGCCCATGAGCATCGCCATGTCGGGATCGTCGCTGAAACCGACCCACCCGCCCTGGGCGAGTTCCGGCGCCACGGTGACGTCGCCGACCCGCAGCGTGAGGTCGCGCCGCGGCAGGTTGAAGCGGTGGTAGCCGGCGGCGAAGACGTCCTTGGTCTGCAGGATCGTGGCCACGCTGTCCCAGGCCGCACTTCCCGACGGACTCGCGGCCCGGGACGACGAGGGCTCGATGACCGCCATCAGCAGGGTCAACGCGAGGACCTTCGAACGCATGCACATCTGCGGTACTCCTTGGGAAGGCGCCGCATTGCGGCGCCGTGAGACTACCGTGCGACCGCGAAGACTCGGACTTGCGCGGCCTGGGCGCCCCGGCGCGGCACGGCGAGGAAGAATCGGCGCCCCACCGGATCGAAGAGCGACGTGCGCGCCCCGGCCGCGGTCGGGATGCGGTTCAGGACGCGCAGGGTGCCCGTGGCGGGCGCCTCGATGACATCGATGTACCCGGCGCCACAGCTCGCGAAGAGCATCCGGGTCTGGCCGTCGTAGAAGAGATCGTCGGCATCGGCGTCCATGGAGCGTGCGCCGAGCCTCGCCCCCGTGTCCGCCGCGAGCACGAGGACCTGCGCCGGCCGACGGCACCCGATGAAGAGTCGATTGCCCGCGGCGTCGAGCGCCATCGGGAAGTTGCCCCGCGCATCGCCCAGCGGCCAGTGCTCGAGCACTGTCCCTCGCGCCCGATCCACGACGCACACTTCGTGTGAATCGGGGATGTTCACGAACAGGCGCGGCCCGCCCGCTTCCAACTGGAAGGACTCCGGGTGGCCGGGCAGCTCCAGACCCTTGAGCAGGTCGCCGGTCGCCGCATCGAGCGTGGCCAGACCACCTTCTCCGAAGCCCACATAGACCTTCTGCGCCGAGCCATCCACGCGGACATTGTCCGCGTCCTCGTCCAGCGGCATCGTCCGCACCACGTGGAACGAGTCGGCGTCGAGGATGCTCACGGACCCATCGCCCCCGTTGGCCACGAAGAGCCTCGGCGGCGAGGCCGCGTAGCCGACGCCCTGCGGCTGGCGGAATCCTCGCAGGCTCCGCACCTGGCGGCCCGCGCGTAGATCCAACACTTCGACCGTATTGTTCCCAAGAGCGACCAGGAAGAGGCGCTTCCCGCTCGCGTCCAGGGTCATATGGTCGATCCGGCCCTCGACGCCAGGGAGCGCGATCGTCTGCACGAGACGCAGCGGGCCCCGAGGCGCCGCGAACGCGGCCGCGGTGAGGCAGCCCAGGCAGCCGATGGTGGCGAGAATCGCCCGCACGTCATCCTCCTCGACAACGGTTACCGGCTTCGCCGGCGGAACGACTCGTAGAGGTTCTCGAAGACCGCCCCGCCCTGCACGAGCCGGGTCTCATCGCCCTGCTTGGCGATGGCGAGACCCACGATCATGCGGTCCACGCCGGCCGCCTCGGGACGGTGGTAGCGCCCATCTTCCAGGTCGAGGTCGTGGACGATCTCCGCGATCGGTCGCAGCGCCGAGTCGCGCAGGCGGAAGCGCTCGACCAGCACCTCGAACGTGCAGCGGCCCTCGTGGTGCGTGAACTCGGCGCCCGCCATGTCGAAACCCAGTTCACCCTCGCGCGGCCGGTAGCCGCGTCCGTTCACGAACTTGAAGCGCGCCGCGGGGTCGATGAACCGCCGGATGAGCCAGGCGCTGGCGATCCGGTCCACCATCACGCCCGCCCGCGTGACCCAGGTCGCGCCCAGCGGCGGCTCGGGCGTTTCCGTGCGCTGGCCGCTCTCCTCGACCCCCTGCACCAGGTCCTCGACCAGCGAGAGCAGGCCCGCCGCCGCATCGCGCCCGTGGGCGCCATGGAGGTCACGCCCGACGGTCTGGTCGAATCGCGCGCGCAGCCGCTCCTGCGCCTGACCGACCCGGCGCCGGCGCGACTCGTCCCTGCCGCGGGGTCCGCGCAGCTCCGCGGCCAGGCGCTTCGCCTCTTTGCCGATGGCCGCGTATTCGGCGTCGCGAGCCGCGCGGAGCAGGTCCTCCACCGACCCGTCCGCCAGCCCCTCGACGAGCTGCGCCTCGCAGACCAGCGCCTCGCCACCCTGACCGAGGATCTCGCGGGCCAGTTCGCCCAGGCGCGCGCGACTCTCGCCATTGGCCGGCAGGACATACACGGAGCTCTTGAGCGCCACCGCCCCGAGCCCGGTCAACCGGCGCCGGATCTTCACCCGCAGGTAGTCCGGCTTGGCCGGGACCTGGTGGATCAGCAGCAGCCACTTGGCGGGGGTCGTACTGGGCACGGCGTCCTCCTCGCTCGCGACGTCGAGCGGGAGGTATATGCGTGACGAATCACGGCGTCAACTGCGGTGATTCGGCTGGGATATCCTGACGAGGCGGGCTGCTCAGGAGGGGCCTTTCCCCGGCCGCTAGAAGCTCTGCCGCACCCTCACCAGGACCAGTCGGCCCAGCTCCGGCGCGCCCACCAGTTCCCGGTGCCGGTCATCGAAGACGTTGGTGCCGGCCAGGGCGACCTCGGTGCGGCGCGCGAACGGGAGCGCGTAGGATACGTTGACGTCCATGAGCGCGTAGGACGCGACCGCCCCGACATACACGCCCGAGCTCATCGGGAAGTGATCGACGTACCGGCCGCGCAGCTCGACCGCCAGCCCCATTCGCGCGTTGCGGTAGTTGGCCGACAGGGTCGCCTTGTTCATCGGCGCGTTGAGCGCGATGTCCGCGACGCCGTCGCGCTTGCGATAGAGGTTCCGGTTCACGAACGAGTAGGTTCCGGTGAAGCTGAGCTGGTCGGTCGCCAGGAAGGTGGCACCCAGGTCCGCGCCCCACAGATCCACGGTGCCGAAGTTCCGGTAGGTGAAGAAGATGTCGTACGGGTCACCGACCGTGTTCACGGGGGTCACGGTGCCGAGCGGGATGCCCGTCGCCGCGGGATTCCCGGCGATCCCGGAGACGGCCGCCGCGATCTGCGCCGCCTGGACCGGCGACATGTAGTTCGACAGGTAGGCCTCCAGCGAGGCGCGGTCCAGGAAGACGCTCGGCGTGGCGACCAGCAGCGGCGAGGTGAAGTTCTCGACCCGCGAGTAGTAGAGGTCGAGACCCAGGCTCAAGCGATTGGCGATGAGCCCCTTGTACCCGGTCTCCACCGTGTTGTCGATCTGGGGTCGGAGCGGGGCGAAGTCCGCCACGTCGGAGACGTCGTCGAACGCCCGCGTGGTCGCGTTCAGGCTGCGCATGACCGTGCCCACCTGGTTGCCGTTGGGCGCGGGGATCGCGCTGATGTCGGTGCCCCTGGACTGGAGGATCTGGACCACCACGTTCCAGAAGACCGTGGCGTCCAACGGCAGTTGCTGGGCAGGACCCCCGAGTCCCGCGGGCGTGAAGGGCGAGCGCATGAGCGGCCGCCCGCCCACATCCCGCCGGAACTGGAATCCGTCCCTGGGCACGCCCGTCACGCGCACGTCGAACGGCAATCCGCCCAGGTCCTGCGCCGATCGGAGATCGAGGAACAGGCTGTTGCTCGACGGCTGATTGAACGCGCGGTTGTAGGTGAGACGCAGGCTGTGGCCGTCGGCCGGACGGATCACGATCGCCGCGCGCGGCGAGAGGACACTCTCATCCACCCGACTGTGATGGTCGAGCCGCGCCGCGGTCACGAAGTCCAGCTTGGGACGGAGCCGCGTCTCCGATTGCAGGTATCCACCCAGCTCGGTGATGTCGTCGTCGTTCTCGTTGCGGCCGGTGAGGGTGCCGCCGGTGCGTGGCACCGTCCGGATGAGGTCGATCCCGTAGATGAAGCGCTGACGCTCCCCCAGCCCGGCCGCGTGCTGCACCTGCCCCACGTAGAGGAGCGAGTTGTCCCGGAGCCGGGAGCCGTCCCGGAGCAGGTACGTGTTTCCGGCATCACTGAAGTTGACGTAGCCCTGGGCGAACAGAGCGCCGCGACGCAGTCGGAGCTGCGTGTAGCTGTAGCGCCAGTCTCGGGCCTGGGCGGCCCCGATCCCGGTCAGCTCGATGCTGCTCCCGAGCTGGCTGAAGCCCCCGGACGCGATGAGGTCGGTGCGCTCGCCGAGCCGGACGTCCAGGCGGCCCTCGCCGCTGAACCGCTCGGCATCGAAGTCGCGAGCCCCGATCCGCAGCGTGTCGGCGTCGGCCCCCGCCGCGATCGCCGCGGTACGGGCCGACTCCTCGAACGGGTCACGGGTCACCCAATCGCGCCCCCGGAAGTAGCTCCCCGAGACCTTGAATCCGACGCGTCGGCCGATCCGGCGGGCGTGTCGGCCGCTCACCTGGGCCACCTCACGCTCGCCGGCGAGCGCGCTGAACGTCGTCCCCGGTTCGGCCAGGGGCGACCGCGTGATGATGTGCATGGCGCCATTGGTCACGTTGGGTCCGTACAGGGCCGATCCCGGGCCCAGCACCAACTCGATATGGTCGATGTCCTCGTCGGTGGCGGGAATCATGTTGTAGGCGTTGAAGCGCAGCGATGGCACCGACGCCCACCGGTTGTCCGTAAGCACGAACAGCGTCCCCGAGAAGACGTTGTTGAACCCGCGGGCCACGAGCAGGTTCTGCGTCAGGCCGCTGGATGCGACATCCATCCCGGGGACGCTGCGGACGTGATCCACGGCCGTGGTGGCCGGCCGCGCCTCGATGTCCCGATGGCTCACGACCCAGGTGGAGGCCGGGGCCCTCAGCGCCTTCTCCTCGGTCCGTGACGGGGTCACGACGATGGGGTTCATGCGCAGCGCACGCGAGACCAGCCGCACGGCACCGACGTCGGCCGGCTCCGCCCCCAAGAGGATCCCGTCCAGGCGTCGGATCTCGTAACCGAGCCTCGAGAAGACCAGCGAGAAGCTCCCTGTGGGCGCGGCGGTCATCACCCATTGTCCCTGCGCATCGGAGATCGCCGAGGCGACACGGTTGCGACCGCCGGCGATCAGCTCCACCTGCACGTCGCTGACGGGCTCGCCGGTCTCCGCGTCGACGATACGGCCCGTGACGGCGCCCGCCCCCGCGGCGGCCGAGGGCGTGGGAAGCCAGGCGATGAGCGTGGCGATCGCTGCGGCAGCGAGGATGCGGCCGAGTGGGCCGAAGCGCGAGGGCGGGAACAGCCGGACACGGCGGACGGTCATGGCGCCTCCTCCTGCGATCCTGACGACCTGCTCCTGACCAGACTACGTCAGGTTGGTCGTGGGGTCATCCGCCGTCGGTCCATACACGGACGGCACCTTGCCGCCCGCCAGGCGGACGTAGACCGACAGCTGCCCACGATGGTGGATCTGGTCACAGATCATCATCAGGAAGAAGTGGTCGGCCCGGAATGGCGTATTGTTGAATACGACCTGCTTCTCGAGCTCCGCGTCGGGCAGATCTTCGAAACGGCGGAGCGCCGTCTCCGTCTCGCGACGGAAGTCGTCGATGATGTCCGTGAGCGTCGCAGGTTTGTAGCTGCTGAACTTCGCCCGGTCGAGCGCGTCGCCGAAGACAAAGGCCGAGGCCAGGTACAGCTCGAAGACGAACGTCGACATGAGCTTGCGGACGTCGCTCGAGCGCTCGTGCACGCGGAACGTGTCCTGGTCCGCCGGGAACGCCCGCATCATGGTGAGCGTCGTCGCGAACTCCTTCTTCGCGAGCTTGAGCAGTTCTTCCTTTGGGATCATGGGTGGGGTCCTTGGGCAGGGTCCTGACGGCACACGAGAGTCCCCGAAGAGGTTGGTGGCCCCGGCGTGAGTCGAACACGCGACACGCGGTTTAGGAAACCGCTGCTCTATCCGTCTGAGCTACGGGGCCATGGCGCAAGAAGTTAGCACGGCATTCGTGGCTCGCAAACAGCGAGAGCAGCGATCTCCCCGACCGCAGTCCGAGTCGAAGGCTGACAGCGAGACGTCCACGGGCACGCGGAGCAACAACTGTCAGGCCTGGGCGGTGGGCATGATCCAAAGCTCGCCGATGGCGGTGTGTCGGGGGCGTGTGACCATGTAGGCGACGCCGTCGGCGATATCCTCGGGGACGAGAACCTCCGTCTGTTCGTAGAAGGGGTCGATCATCTCCTTCCGGACTTCCGGCTTGTTGTGCGAGCCCAGCTCGGTCTCAACTCCACCGGGCTCGAGGACGCCCACGCGCACATGCCGTTGGGTGACCTCCTGACGCAAGGACTCGGTGAACCCGTTCACGCCGAACTTGGTGAGGTTGTAGACACCGTAGCCATTCCAGGCGATGCGGCCGGCGATCGAGCTGACGTTGACGATGTCGGCAACTCGACGCGGGTTCGCTTCGGCAGCCTTCAGCAGGTGCGGCAATGCGGCTCGGGTGGTGTAGAGCAGGCCCTGGACGTTGATTGCGATCATGCGGTCCCACTCCTCGGCGTCTGCACCGACGACAGGGCCGAGGAGCATCAGGCCGGCATTGTTGACGAGGATATCCAGCCGTCCGAATCGCTCGATGGTCTGCTGTACGGCCGCCTCGGCCTGGCTGCGGTCGGTGACGTCCGCTTCCACGACCAGCGCGTTGCCGCCCACCTGGTCGATCTCGGCCGCGAGCGCTTCCAGACGGTCCCGGCGACGGGCCACGAGCGCGACAGAGGCGCCTTCTTCGGCGAGCCGGCGGGCGGTGGCGGCGCCGATGCCGCTGCTTGCACCGGTGACAAGGGCCGCGGTGCCGGCCAGTTTCGACGTCATGGTGTGCTGTCCCCTCTTCTCGTGTACGGCGTAGCGGTGCGTGGCGGAGCGTGGCGCTCGCTTCGTCAGGCGTGTCGCATGGCGTCGTCGTGTGTGAGCGATGCCGACAGATCGCGGTGGGCTTCGATCTGTGCAAGGAGGTCTCGTGCCTTCTGCTCGGCGGTCGGGAGTGCGTCAGCGCCGGCGACCCACCGCAGCGGTGGCTGCCCTGAGTCGACGAGAGTGACCAGCGCCTTTGCCAGTTTGGCGGGATCATTCGATTGCCGGCCGCTCATGGCCTGCCATGCCGGCTTGGTCTGCGCGGTGCGCTTGGCATAGTCGTCGATCGAGAGCTCGGCCCAGATGGTGGAGGCCTCTTCGAGCAGGTCCGTCCGGAAGAATCCCGGCTCGACCAGAGTGGTGCGGATGCCGAAGGGCTCGATCTCGAAGCGGATGGACTCCATCCAGCCTTCCACGGCGAACTTGGAAGCGGCGTAGGCGGAGCAGAACTCCTGCCCCACGAGACCTGCGGTCGAGCTGATCGACACCACGTGACCGGATCGCTGCTTGCGCATCACGGGAAGTACGGCGCGGGTGACGTTCATCGG
>VBPB01000395.1 GCA_005893365.1 Candidatus Eiseniibacteriota bacterium | reverse complement strand
TCAGCTTCTCGGCCGGCGCCGCCTCGGGATCGAGCACGATCGCCTTGTTGCGGCTGTCGAGCGCGAACACGTCGGGCGCGATCTCACGGCACTCTGCGTTGCCGCAGCATTCGGAACGGATGATTCGAACCTGCATGGACTCGGGTCAAGGGGGGTGCGCATGGGATTCAGGGACCGCATCCTCACAGATTCCAAGGGGGCGGGCAAGCAAATGACACGTGCCGGCAGGCTCGCCAAGCCGCGGCCGCGGGCGCGGCCGCGGCCCTCGCCGCGCGGCGGTCGGTCGCCGCGCGGCCTGTGCTAGAGTCCCGCATCCGACTGCGGCCCACACGCTCTCCAACCCGGGAGTCCGCCCGAATGGATGCCCTCACCCAGTATCTCGAGCAGAACCGGGAGCGCTTCGTCGAGGACTTGAAGGCGGCACTCCGCATCCCGAGTGTCAGCGCCAAGGCCGAGCACAAGGCCGATTGCGCGCGTTGCGCCCAGCACATCGCCGACCACCTGCGTGCGCTGGGCATGACGCGGGTCGAGGTGGTGCCGACCGCGGGACATCCGGTCGTCTACGGCGAATGGCTGGGCGCCAAGGGCAAGCCCACCGCCCTCCTCTACGGCCACTACGACGTGCAGCCGCCCGAGCCGCTCGAGTTGTGGACCACCCAACCCTTCGAGCCGGTGGTGCGCGACGTCTACATGCACCTCAAGGCCATCGAAGCGCACATGAAGGTCAACCGGGGGCTGCCCATCAACCTCAAGGTGGTGATCGAGGGCGAGGAGGAGGTGGGGAGCGACAACCTCGCCAAGTTCCTGCGCGACCGCCGCAAGGAACTGGACGCCGACGTCATCCTGGTGAGCGACACGGCGATGCTCGGCCCCGACCAGCCGGCACTCACCTACGCGCTGCGCGGTATCTGCTACACGCAGATCGAGGTGACCGGCCCCAGCAAGGACCTGCACTCGGGTCACTTCGGCGGGGCGGTGATGGATCCCGCCAACGCGCTGTGCACGATCGTCGCGGCCCTCAAGGACGCCGACGGGCACATCACCGTCCCGGGTTTCTACGACCGCGTGCGCACGCTGAGCGCGGCCGACCAGCGGGCGCTCCACGACGTGCCGTTCGACGAGAAGGGATTCATCGCCGAGAGTGGCGCACCGACCGCGTGGGGAGAGAAGGGCTGGTCGACGCTCGAGCGCATCAGCGTCCGGCCGACGCTCGACGTGAACGGCATGTGGAGCGGCTACACCGGCGAGGGCAGCAAGACCATCCTGCCGTCGTTCGCCGCCGCCAAGGTGAGCATGCGCCTGGTGCCGGACCAGGACCCGGCTGCGGTCTTCCGCGCGTTCGAGGCGCACGTGAAGCGCCTGGCCCCGCCGGGGGTGACGGTGAAGGTCATCGACCTGCACTCGGCCCCACCCTTCATCACCTCGCCCGACCATCCCATGCTGGAGGCGGCCCGCCGCGCGCTCACGCGCGCCTGGTCAAAGCCCGCGGTGATGATGCGCGAGGGCGGCTCGATCCCGGTGATGGCCACGTTCCAGGAGACGCACGGCCTGCCGAGCATCCTGATGGGGTTCGGGCTCGACGACGACCAGGTGCACTCGCCCAACGAGAAGTTCTCGCTCACCTCGTTCCACGGCGGGACCAAGAGCGTGGCCTACCTGTACGAGGAACTGGCCCGCACGCATTGACCGGCACCCGCCGCGATGAACATGGACCCGGGCGCCACGGCGCCGGCCGCGTAGGGGGCCGCCCCGGCGGGACACACTGATATAATGAAGGGCGTAGTGTGCCGATTCCTCTCCCTGTGGACTCCGCCATGCGTCGCATCGCCATCCGCCCTCTCCTGCTCCTCGCCGTCCTGCTGAGCCCGCCGGGGCATGCCCTCGCGGCCCCCGGCGACAAGCGGACCCTGGTGCTTAGG
>VBPB01000396.1 GCA_005893365.1 Candidatus Eiseniibacteriota bacterium | reverse complement strand
CTTCAGCGACGGCAACGGCGACGTGTGGGTCCTGTCATTGGCGGGGAGCCCGGCTTGGAGTCAGCTTGCACCGGCAGGCACCCCGCCGAGCGCGCGTAACCACCACACCGCGATCTATGATCCGGTGCGCGACCGGATGGTGGTGTTCGGGGGCTACGACGGGTTCGGCTCCCGCAACGACACATGGGCGCTCTCGCTGGGGGAGAGCCCGGCCTGGAGCCAGCTTGCACCGGCAGGAACCCCGCCCAGCCCGCAGAACGGGCACACGGCGATCTACGACCCGGTGCGCGACCGGATGGTGGTGTTCGGGGGCTCCAGCACTCTCAACGACACCTGGGTGCTGTCCCTGGCGGGGATCCCGGCCTGGAGCCAGCTTGCGCCGACAGGGACCCCGCCGAGCCCGCGGGGCTGGCACACCGCGATCTACGACCCATTGCGCGACCGGATGGTGGTGTTCGCAGGCAGTGGCGTGTCCAACGACACCTGGGCCCTGTCGCTGGCGGGGAGCCCGGCCTGGAGCAAGCTCGCGCCTGCGGGAATCCCGCCGAGCGCGCGGTATGAGCACACAGCGATCTATGATCCCGTGCGCGACCGGATGGTGGTGTTCGGGGGCACGGATGGGAGCACCAGCCGCAACAACACCTGGGCGCTGTCGCTCGCCGAGTGGACGGTCCTCCCATACGGCGATCTACGACCCCGCTCGCGACCGGATGGTGGTGTTCGGGGGCACTGGCACCGACTTCGACTATTTCAATGACGCGTGGGCGCTGTCGCTGGCGGGAAGCCCGACCTGGAGCCAGCTTGCTCCGGCCGGGATCCCACCCAGAGCGCGCCGCTATCACACGGCGATCTATGACCCGGGGCGCGATCGGATGGTGGTGTTCGCGGGGTTCGGCTTGGGCAACTCCTACTACTCCGAGTTCGGCGATGCGTGGGCGCTCACGCTCGGGGGGAGCCCGGCCTGGATCGAACTCTGGCATGGCGGTTTTCGCTCCGACCAGTTGCCGCAGGCGCGCTACTCTCACTCTGCGATCTACGACCCGGTGCGCAGCCGGATGGTGGTGTTCGGCGGCTACCGCTTCGAGGAATTGCACGACATCCGCTACAGCGACACCTGGGCGCTGACCTGGGACACGGTGACGGCGGTGGATCTCTCGCTCGCGAGCATCCGTTACGAGTCGGGCCGCGTCCGCCTGCGCTGGTACGGATCGGGCATGGCCTCGCTCGTGGCGAGCGTCGAGCGGCGCGCTGAGACGAGCGATTGGGAGCCCCTGGCCTCGGTGACGGCGGACGGGACCGGGTGGCTCGCGTACGAGGACCGTGCCGTCACACCCGGCACACGCTACGGCTACCGGCTCGCCTATCGCCTCGGTGGCGATCTCCTTCACACCGATGAGGCATGGGTGGAGATCCCGGCGCTCCAGTTCGCGCTCCGCGGCCTGACCCCGAACCCCTCCGCAGGGGACCCCGTGGTCGCGTTCTCCCTGGCCGGCGGCGAACCCGCGACGCTCGAGGTGTTCGACCTCAGCGGCCGCCGGATCCTGTCGCGCGAAGTGGGCTCGCTCGGACCCGGCGCGCACAGCTTCGATCTCTCGTCCGGCGTGCGTCTGGCGGCCGGGGTCTACCACCTCCGCCTCATCCAGGGGAACCGCAGCGCCACGCGGCGCGCCGTCATCATTCGCTAGCAGCTTCCGCGGCGCCTGCGTGACCGGATCCGATCGTCCGCGGCTCTGCGCCCGCGCCCGGCGCCCTGCTTCCTCAGGCCCCGAATCTTGACACCGCCGCGGCCATCCGGCTTAATCCGTCCCCTCGCGGGCGATTAGCTCAGTCTGGTAGAGCACTTGCTCGACAAGCAAGGGGTCACTGGTTCAAGTCCAGTATCGCCCACCATCTTCGCCCAGTCTGGCGCACCACCGGTCGACCGACCGGCCCGCGACGCGCCTCGTAGGGAGCCCGAGATGTCCAGCGCCTCGATGAAGACCGGTCCCGACCTCTCGCACTATCCGGGCGGGGAGGCGCTCTACCGCCTGCGCCATTCGGCCGCCCACGTCCTGGCGAGTGCCGTCACCGAGCTGTTCCCCGAGGTCAAGGTCGCCGGGGGGCCGCCGATCGAGGGCGGCTTCTACTACGACTTCGCCCGCGAGCAGCCCTTCACCCCCGAGGACCTCGAGCGCATCGAAGCGCGCATGCGCGAGATCGTCGCCGAGGACCAGGCCTTCGAGCTCTCCGAGAGCACCCGCGACGAGGCGATCCGGCGCTTCGAGCGGGCGGGGGAGAAGTACAAGGTCTACTTCATCTCGCAGATCCCGCCAGGCGCCCCGGTCACCTTCTATCGCAACGGACGGTTCCTCGACCTCTGCCGCGGCCCGCATCTCCAGCGCACCGGCGAGCTCAAGGCGTTCAAGCTCACCCACGTCGCCGGCGCCTACTGGCTCGGCAACGAGCGCAACGAGATGCTGCAGCGCATCTACGGCACCGCCTTCGCGACCCCGGCGGAGCTGGAGGAGCATTTGAAGCAGATCGAGGAGGCGCTCAAGCGCGACCATCGCAAGCTCGGCAAGGAGCTCGACCTGTTCTCGATCCACGAGGAGGTGGGGGCGGGCCTCATCCACTGGCATCCGCGCGGCGGGATGGTGCGGCACTTGATCGAGGAGTTCTGGAAGAACGAGCACCTGAAGCGCGGCTACCAGTTGGTCTACACCCCGCACATCGCCAGCGAGAAGCTCTACGAGATCTCGGGACACGTGCAGAACTAC
>VBPB01000019.1 GCA_005893365.1 Candidatus Eiseniibacteriota bacterium | reverse complement strand
CTCCAGCGCTCAAGAAATGGCGAAGCAGCGATTCGGCGGATTCTTCGTTTCCGTGAACGGTGGGAACGGCAGGAGAGCAGGCGGGCGTGGTCCTCCACGAGCGGGTGGCGATCACGCGGTGACCGCCGCCCTCGCGCCGGGAGGATGAGCGCCCGGCGCTGAGGTCCGCACCGAGTCCGGCCGCGTGAGCGCCCGGGCCCGCGGCCGGCGGCGCGCTCGAACCGCGCCGGATTCGCCTGCCGCCGGTTCCCTGCCGTATCCTCCCGCGCCATGCGTCAGACCACGGGCTCGATGATCTGCCCCGAGTGCGGGAAGCTGATCGGCGTCGGCGAGGAGAAGTGCCCGTTCTGCGGCGCCTGGCGGCCGGGGCTCTACGGGTGGACGCCGGTGGTCCAGCGCCTGTTCGGCCAGCGCCTCGACCTGATCGCCATCATCGTCATGGGCTGTGTCGGGCTCTTCATCGCCTCGCTGGTGCTGCAGCCCGAAGCCATCCTCCAGATGAACGGGCTCTTCTCCATCCTCTCGCCCGGGCAGCGCGCGCTCTATCAGCTCGGCATGACCGGCGGTGTCGCCTGGCGCGAGGGCTGGTGGTGGACGGTGCTCACCGCCATCTATCTGCACGGCGGCCTGCTCCACATCTTCTTCAACGTGATGTGGATCCGCAGCCTGGGCCCGCAGGTGGAGGAGGTCTATGGCCCGGCGCGGGCGTTCGTCATCTTCTCCGTGGCGGGGGCTACGGGGTTCGTCCTCTCCGACGTGGTCAGCGGCTCGCCCTCGATCGGCGCCTCGGGGAGCATCTTCGGCCTGCTCGCCGCGCTCATCGTCTACGGGCGCAAGCGCGGCGGCTCGATGATGACGATGCAGCTCTGGCAGTGGGCGGCGGTCATGTTCGCGATGGGCTTCTTCATGGGCGGCGTCAACAACTGGGCGCACGCGGGCGGCTTCGCGGGCGGCTGGGTGACGGCGCAGGCGATGCGCTTCAGCGAGAAGCGCGAGAGCCGCGGCGTGCAGCTGCTCGCCCTGGCGCTGCTGGCCTTGACCGGCGCGGGGGTGGTGCTCTCGTTCATCAAGGTGACCAGCCTGCTGCTCATCCGCTGAGGCGGGCGGCGACTCAACGGGGCGCCGGCGCGGGTGGGCCTCCGGACGCGGGCGGGGCGAGCCGCCCCTCGAGCCATGGGGTCACGAGATCGAGGACGTCCCGCCGCACGAACTGCTCCTGGAACCGCAGCAGGTCCATGCCCAGGGAGGCGACCAGCAGGATCGCCACACCGGCGGTCGCGCGGCGCGCGATCCCGGCGGGCAGGCGCGCGCGGAGCCGCGCGAGCCCGGCACGGACCGTCGCGGCCGCGAGGAGGGCGACCGCCGCGTAGATCGGGCTCAGGAAGCGGAGGTTCTTCTGCCGGTAGAGGCAGGCGGCCCCCAGGCCGATGAGGGCGAACCAGGCCGCGGCGCCGAGCGCCACGGCCGCCCGCTTCGGGTCCCGCCCGGGGCGGCCGCCCCTCGCGGGCTTTGGCGCCCCTGAGCCCCGTGGCCGGCCGGCCGCCGCCCACGCGCCGCGGGTGGCGATCACGACGGCGCCCGCGATCCCCAGCAGCCAGGGCAGCGGTTGGAGGAGGGCCAACCCGCGCGCGTAGTAGAGCCCGGATCCGGTCTGATAGCGGCGCACGTAGTCGTTGGCCTCCACGCCACGCGCCATGTGCTCGAGCGCCGCGCGCCAGGGCGCGATCCCGCCGCAGAGGAGGGTCAGCGCCCCGGCGGCCGCGGCCGCCCCCGCCACGCCGCCCAGCAGCATGAGGAGCGCCCGGCGTGGCCCGCCCGGCGCGCGCCACTCGACGACCGCCAGCCCCGCCGCGCCGAGTCCGAGCAGCAGCAGCCCCGCCTCCTTGACCAGCGTCGCGCCGGCGCCGAGCGCGATCACGGTGGCCGGCCACGCCCGCCCGCCCGGCCGTGCCGCGGCGCGCGTGAAGGCCCACAGCATGAGGGTGGCCACCAGACCGAGCAGGCTGTCCGCCCAGGCCCGCCTTGCGATGGCGAGATCGAGCGGTGAGGCGGCGAGGAATGCGATCGCGAGCGCCGCCCCCCACGGCCCCAACGCCTCGAGGGCCAGCGCGGCGAGCACGGCGAGCTGAAGGGCGCTGCCGAGCGTGGAGATCGACGCGACCACGCCCACGTCGGTCGAGCCGGTGAGCGACATCGCGACCGCCCCGAGCCAGGGCAGCGCGATGCGCGTCGGCGGCGGCAGCTCGGCCATGAGCGGGTCGGCCGCGTACGCCGCGACCATCCTGGCTTCGGCGGCGATCCCGTCGCGATGGAGCACGGCGCCGCCGATGGCATAGGCCTCCTCGTCGGGGGTGCGTTGCGCGGGCTGGGGCAGGACGACGCGCAGCGCGATGCCGGCGGCGAGCGCGATGACCCACGCGGCATGGGAGAGCGAAGTCGTGCGCGGCCGGGTCGGTGTGAGCGCGGCGGCGGGTCGGGCCATGCGTCCCACCTTGCGATGGGCGTGGGCAGCGGTCAAGGCGCGCCCGGCGCACGCGTGGCGGGGGCGGCGGCGTGACCCTCTCGGCGGCGCTCTGCTATAGTGCCGCGCGTTCGCGCAGCGCCGGACACCGGAAACGGTCCCGGGATCCGCGCGCGCGAGCACCGCACGCGGCGGTCCGGTGAGTCCGCCAGGCGGTGGCGCCCTTCCTCGCACCCTCCGGGATGAGCCCCTGTCCTTTCTCTCCAGAGTCATCGGGCAGTCGCTGAGCCAGTTCTCGGAGCTCCTTCCCGACCAGCGCTCCGCGGCGCTCAAGCCGGTCATTGCCGACCTGCATTTCTTCCTGGACGAGGGTCGCCCCCTCGCCGAGCGCGACGCGCCGCCCCACACCAAGGCGCTGGCCGAGTCCCTGGAGCAGGCGCTGCGCGCCGAGCCGGGCGCGGAGGCCGGCCCCGCGGCCGCCTCGCGGCGCGAGCGCATCATCACCGACGCCTTCCTGCGCGGCGAGGCCGACCGTGACCAGAACGTCTACCTGGGCCGCCTGTTCACGCGCCAGCTGACCCAGGCGGTCCCGGACCTCATCTTCCAGCCGGTCGACCTCGCCGAGGCCGCGCGCGCGTTGCGCTGGGGGCGCGAGCAGGTCGTGCCGGTGACGCTGCGCGGCGCGGCCTCGACCGCCATGGGCGGGGCCGTGCCCAACGAGGGCGGGCTCACGCTCGACCTCTCGCGCCTCGACCACGTCGACCTCGACGTCGCCGCCGGCGTGGCGGTGGTGGGCGCGGGGGCGAGGCTGCGCACCGTCCATCGGCGGCTGGCGCAGGCGGGGGTGGCCCTCAAGGTCTACCCGTCCAACCTCGGCGGCACGCTGATCGGCTGGTTCGTCACCGGCGGGATCGGCATGAACGCCTACGACCGCGGTCGCGCGCTCGACAGCGTCCGGGCCGCCGACGTGCTGCTGCCCGCGGGCGAGCACGTGCGCTTCCACGACGACGGACGGCTCGACGTGCCCGATGGCGCGCAGCGCCGCAAGACGCTCGCCGCCACCGAGGCCGAGGCGTGGTTCGTGGCGCAGGGCTACCAGCCGATGACGCTCGCGGACCTGGCGGGCAGCGAGGGCGTGCTCGGCCTGGTGCTCCGGCTCACGGTGATGGTCGAGCGGCGGACCGAGATCGGCGCATTCCTAATGGGGTTCGAGCGGCGCGAGGCGGCGTTCCAGGCGGTGGCGTGGGTCCGCAAGACGGCCGGCGACCGGTTCCCCCCGCCCGCCAACCTCAAGCTGCTCTCGGGCTCGCACCTGGACCACATCCGCCACGTGTGGGAGGACGAGGCGTCGCGGGAGTGGCGCGAGCGGCCGGGGCGCCTCTCGTCCGGCGCCGACATGCCGTGGACGCGCATCGTCGGCCCCGAGGCGCTGGGGGCCACGACGGCGCTCGACTACGCGGCCGCCGGGGCCTACCTGTTCGTGGACTTCCTCGACCTCGAGGCGGCGCGCGCGTTCGCGCGCACGCTCGCGGCGTGCCCGGGCGGTCCCCGCGTGCTGGGCCCCGAGAGCGTGCGGTTCGCCTCCGAGCGGTTCCGCCCGCAGCAGACCAAGCGCCTGGGCCCGGGCCTGCTCGCGGGCGAGATCGTGATGCCGGCGGACGAAGTGCCCCGCTTCCTGCCCGCCGCCGAGGCGCTGGCGCGCGGCGCGGGCCGCCAGCTGGACGCCGAGGTGTACTACCTGAGCGGCGGGGAGGCCCTGGTGATCGCCGCCTACCTCGTGGACCACCGCCGCGGCGCCTTCGCGGTGGACCTGATGGTGGCACCGGCGCTCATCGACCTGGCCATGGCCCGGCATCACGGCCGCCCCTACGTGCTGGGACGCTGGCAATCGCCGTGGTTCGAGCGGCGCTTCGGTCCGCCGGCGGCCGCGCGCCTGCGGGGGATCAAGACGGCGCTCGACCCGGCCGCACTCCTCAGCCGCGGCGTGCTGTTCGGGCTCAAGCTGCGCGGCCCCCTGGGCGCGCTCGCGACCGCCGGATTCGGGCCGGGCGTGGGGTTCATGCGCGTCGCCTGCGCCACGCCGATGCTGCGGTGGCTGGTCGCCCTGGCGCGCGGCCTGGCCGGCGCCACGCGCGGGCCCGCGCACGGTCGCGGCGAGCCGGCGCTGGTCGGGGCGCCCTTCCGCGCCAGCGCCCCGGGGCCCACCGCGGCGGTGCGGCGCGCGAGCCCGCAGGCGGCGGCGGCACGCGCCCTCACCTGCGTCAACTGCGGCGAGTGCAACTCGGTGTGCCCGATCTTCCACGAGTCCGGCATCCGGCTGCCGCAGATGCTGACCCATCTCGGCGAGGCGATGCACGCGGGCGAGGCGCTCGGGGCGACCGGCGGCACGCTGCTCGACCTGTGCATGCGCTGCGGCAACTGCGAGGAGGTCTGCCAGGCCGGCATCCCGCACCTGCCGCTCTACGAGGCGATGCAGGGGGCCGCCGACCGGGAGCGCGGCGCCGACCGCGAGCGCCACGTGGCGCTGCTGGCGCTGCTGCGCGGCTCGCCCCGCTACGCGCGCGAGTTCCTGGAGATCCGCCCCGGCGCTTACGCGCGCCGCACGCCGGCCTCGCTGCCCGGGGTGGCGCGGTTCATCCTGATGCGCGCCGAGAACGACGCCGGCCCCGCGGCCACCTGCATCCACTGCGGCGCCTGCGTGGCGGTGTGCCCGACCTCGGCCAACCGGGAGTTCGAGGGGACGGATCCGCGCTGGATCACCACCGAGCAGGGCCGCTGCATCGGCTGCGGGACCTGCGTCGAGGTGTGTCCGGCGAATCTCCAGAACGGCGGGCAGACGCTGCGGGTGATGGAGGCGCCGACCCGGGACTGGTTCCTGGCGCTCGAGGAGATCGAACGTACCGGCGACCGGGACGAAGGTGCCGCCCATCGCCGTGGCGCGGGGGGGCACGGGTGAGCATCGGCATCGAGCAGTTGATCTCCGAGATCGCGCCGCGCGGGGCCGCCACGCTCGACGAGGGGCGGTTCCGGGAGCGGCTCGCCCTGTGGGAGGACCTCCTGACCCTGGTGGTGGAGCCGGAGAGCCCGCGGGTCCAAGACCGGATCGGCGGGCGCCGCGTGCTCTCGCGCCTGCTCCAGCGCGCGGGGATCGACGAGGCGGACTTCTGGCGCCTCGGGCGCGCCCAGCGCGGCCGGCAGTTCCTCGCGCGCTACTCGCGGGTCTCGCGCGACCTCCCGCAGCTCGGGATCAGCGCCTTCGACCTGGACAAGGTGCTCAAGGAGCGCTTCCGCCAGGAGCCGCTGACGCTGGGGGCGGCGTGGCACTACGGGTTCTGGCGCTCCTACTTCTCGCACGCCGCCATCACCCACCCGGCCAACGACGGGTTGCGCGAGGAGTTCTCGACCGGCTGGGACATCGTGCGCAAGCAGCCGGCGGTGCTGTTCCGCACCGGCGAGGGTCTGAGGCAGACCCCGCTCGCTTCGCTGCGCATCGACCTGCCGATGGTGGTGGGGCCGCTCCCGTACACCGACGGGCACCGCATGGAGCGCGCCTGGCTGGAGGCGATCGCCGCGGCCGATCCGGGCGCCGACCTGCACACCCGCTCGCTGGTGGTCGTCGGGGCCGACCAGGCGATCGCCCACGCCCAAGCCTTCCAGCCCTACGCCGCGCACCTCATGGTGCGCCTGACGCCGGCCCATTGCGACGCGCTCGAGATCGGGACCAAGGCGGCGGTCGCCCTCAAGGGGCTGCTCGCCGAGGCGCGCATCGCCGAGCTGGAATGGAGCCCGTCGCTCGCCGAGCACGCGGCCCGGCTGCTGGCGGCGCACCCGCACCTGCTGCTCTCGGTGTACCTGCGCCACGACGACGGCTTCTGGGAGGCGCTCGCGGAGGCGGTCGGGCTGGACGGCGTGGCGATGATCCACTACCACGCGGGGGCGGAGCGCTCGTACCGGCTGACCCCGCGGATCGACGCGTTCCTCAAGGCGCGGCTGGTGCGCGCCCGCGTCCAGCTGGTCTCGGCCGGCGGCGATGGCGACACGCAGTCCTCGGCGGCGACGGTGTTCGAGTCGGTGCTGCTCGGGGCCAACGGCGGGGCGATGACCCACCTGGCCGGGCTGGCGCTGCTCCCCGAGCTGGTCGACGTCTACCACGGCGCCCCGCTGGAGCCGGCGCTGGCGGCACTCGAGTGGCGCGACGCCGACGAGCTCCGGCGGCTGGCCCTCAACACGCTCACCTGCTGGCAGCACAGCATCCTCGACTTCCTCTCCTGCATGGGCATCGACGACATCCAGAAGACCTCGGGCAACACCATGGCCATCACCATGACCGAGGACTGGGTGCGCGAGGTGGACGCGCTCGCCACCGCGGACTTCGGCGACGTCAACGCCGCGCTCAACGCGCGCCGCATCGCCGCCGAGCCGGTGCCCCCGGACGTGCGCGACACGTTCAAGGTGTCGGCGCTGATGAGCCACCTCAAGCCCGACCTGCCGCTGGTGCACGCGGCCCGCGCCATGGCGCACCGCGACGCGAGCTGGCACCTGGAGAACACCAACCGGAGTCTCAACGCCGACTTCCTCGAGATCATCTATCGCATGGCCTCGGGGGCCCTGCCCGAGGCGGACGACTTCTTCGTCGCCGGCGACATGGGGCCGCTCTCGCTGGACCACGTGGGGCTCAGCCTCTCGCGCGCCTCGCTCGAATGGTCGCTGGCCCGGTTCCGCAACGACCCGAAGGCGCTCGACTACCTCTCGCTGGCCGTGCCGCGCGGGTTCATGCGGCCGGGGGCGGCGGCGGCCGGGGCCAAGGTGAACGTGCAGACCGCGGACGGTCAGGTCCTCCATACCTTCACCGCCGACCGGCGCGGCGGCTTCGCGGAACGGCTGCCGGCCGGACACGCGCTCGAGGCGCTGCTGCCCGGCGTGGTCTCGGTGTGGCTCGAGAGCGACGACGGCCTCGGCGGGACCACCCGGGTCGAGCTGCTGGCGCGCGGCCACGGCGGCCACGGCCTGTCGGTGGCGCGCGCCTCGGCGGACGGGGCCGTCACGCTGCGCCGCGATCCGCGCGGCGGCCTGATGCTCTCGGGCTTCGGCTTCCGCGAGCCGATCTGGCAGGGCCCGGTGAGCCACGCCAGCATCTCGCTGGGGGCGGCGTCGGAGGATTTCCTGAGCGCGCGCATCGAGGGGAACGCCGGGCTGGCGATGACCTCGTCGGGCGAGGGCGGGCCCATCCGCCTCGCGGGCGACGAGGACTGGGCGTGGCAAAGTCTACAAGCCGCGAGCGGCCACTTCGGCATCCACGCCGCCGACCTGAGGCGCGTGCGCGACGTCGAGATCAAGATCAACCAGGGCGCCAAGCCGGGCAAGGGCGGGCGCCTCTCGGGCGCCAAGGTGACCAGCACGGTGAGCCGGGCCCGCAACATCCCGGTCGGCACCGACGCGCTCTCGCCCGATCCCAAGCACGACATCTATTCCATCGAGGACATGCCGGCCGAGGTGTGGCTGTGGCTGCTCTACCACAACCACTGCGGCATCAAGATCACCGGCTCCAACTACACCAAGTACGTGGCGGCCGGGATGTGGTCCAACTTCGTCGTCGACTACCTGCTGGTCGACTCGGGCCTGGGCGGTTCGGGCAACTACCACGCGGACTCCTCGCACGTGGGCTGGCCCGACATCTTCCGCACCATCCTGCACACGCACCACGCGCTGGTGCACGAGCGGGTGGACCTCGACCGGTCGGGCACGCTCCGCTCGATCCGCGACCTGAACGGCCTGCCGTTCGGCGCCGGGGGCGGCACGCGGCTGTTCGCCTCGGGCGGGCTGCGTGGCGAGCTGGACATGCTCAAGGTGCTGATCGCCGGCGCCGACGGCCTGGTCGAGGCGAGCATCGGCAAGGCGGTGGCGTTCGGCTGCAA
>VBPB01000394.1:4389-6184 GCA_005893365.1 Candidatus Eiseniibacteriota bacterium | reverse complement strand
GCCGCTCCGCTGCGCCCCCCCGAAGCGCGGCGCGCCGACCGCGCGCGCGCGCTGCGCCTCGCGCTCGCGCTCGCCGTCGCGGGCCTCGCCACGCTCGCGAACCCGAGCGGGATCCGCGCGCACCTCGCCTATCTCGTCGCCGGCGCGAGCACGCCTTCGCTCGACCGGATCATGGACGAATGGGCGGCGCTGCACCTGTTCGCTCTGCCGGGGCCGCCGCAGCCTTCGCCGATCGCCTGGACGCTCGCGTGGGCGCTCGTGCTCGGGATGGCGTGGATCGCGGTCCGCTGGATCGCGAGCGAGCGCGCGCGCCGCGAGCTCGACCCCGCGAAGCTGGCGCTCTCGCTCCTGTCTCTGTGCCTGATGATCTCGGCGGTGCGCTTCGTGTGGATCGGCATCTTCCCGCTGCTCTTGTTCGCGGGCGCACGGCGGACCGATCCGCGCGCGCCGTGCCGCGGACCGCGACCGCGATCGCAGCGACGGCGTGCCTGCTCGCGGCGGGGTTCGTGAAGCTCGGCGAGCAGAAGCTCGTGTCGCGCGACGAGATCTTTCAGTCGGCCTACTACCGGCGGCCCTACGCCGCGGCCAAGCACCACGCGCATGCGATCTGGGTGCTCGCCGACAGCGGCGTGCGCGGCAACCTCTACACCGATTATTTCATCGGCGGGTTCGCCGGCTACTGGCTGGCACCGGAGGTCCGCACGCTCGTGAACGGCACGCTCAACGTGCCGAGCGAGTCGCTCGATGCGCTGGTGGCGATCGCGCAGCGCCGCGGCCTGCGGCCCGGAGAGGAGTTCGCCGCGCTGCTCGATCGGCTCGGCATCGATCTGTTCCTCGGCATCCGGCTTCCCGAGCTGCGCCGGACCGCGAGCGTCGGAATCGCCACCACCGCGCACCTCGAGAACACGCCGGGATGGATCGCGATCTTCCGCAACCTGACCAGCGCGATCTATCTGCGCGCGAACGATCGCAACCGCGCCAACCTCGAGCGCGTCGCAGACTACTACGCCGCGCAGCACGTGCCGTTCGATCGAGAGCGCGGCTTCGACGTGGACGCCGCGATCCGCGACGCACCCGACTGGGCGATCGCCCACGGCGTCGTGCCGATCGGCTTCGTGCGTCTGGCACACAACATGGCATCGGGCCACGCGAGCAGCGCGGTGCGCGACCGCGTCGCCACGATCTCGGCCGTGCTCGGCGGCTATCGCCGCTCGGTCGCGATCGACCGCGGCCTGGTGCGCGAAGAGCCGCAGGCGGTCCGCCCGAAGCGGCGGCTCGTGTGGTCGCTGTTGCGGCTGGGACAGTTCGAAGACGCGGCCGAGGCGGCGGCGCTGCTCGAGGCGCGCCCGGCCGGCGACGGCTTCTCCGCCTGGATCAGCGAGACGGCGCGCGGGAGCGGCGCGATGGACCCCGAGGCCGCGCGTGCGGCGGTCGCGGCCCTCGCGTTCCTGACCCCGGCCGAGGGGTCCGAGCTCCAGAACGAGCTCGAACCGCCGGAAGTGCGCCCGCCGCGCTGAAGCCGCACTATTTCAGACTTGCGCAATGTTGCAGATATATGCAATATTGTCCCGGTAAGTAGATAGGGAATCGCCGCGATGGCCGTCTCCGCCAAGCTCGAGCGCCCGATCCAGCCGGCCAACCGCTTCGAGCGGCGGCGCCGCCGCAACCGCCAGGCGCTGATCGACGCCGCGATCGATCTGTTCCAGCAGCACGGGATCCGCGGCGCGAAGATCGAAGAGATCTGCGCGCGCGCCGACGTCGCGCCGCGCACGTTCTTCAATCACTTCGAGACGCG
>VBPB01000394.1:0-4372 GCA_005893365.1 Candidatus Eiseniibacteriota bacterium | reverse complement strand
GCCGCGCGCATGGCGGCGCTGTTCGAAGCGGCCGCGGACGGGCCGCGGCCGGTGCGCGAGCGCCTCCCCGAGCTGTTCGGACGGATCGCCGACTATCTCGACGAGCGCCCGCTCTACCGCGAGCTGGTCGGCGAGATGCTGCACATCCGCCTCGACGGCGGCAGTGAAATCGTGCGCGACCGCTCGCTCGGCCGCGCGGCGCGGCACTTCGTCGCGAGCGGCGTCGCGCGCGGCGAGATCGACGAACGCGTGCGGCCCGAGGTGCTCGCGGATCTCCTGCTCGGCGCGCTCAACACCGCGCTCGCGAACTGGAGCGCGTCGCCGTCCTACGACCTGCGCCGCGAGCTGCGCGAGGCCGCGGACGCACTCCTGCTGCTCTTCAACCCAGCGGCGCCAACCGGCCGCCGCTGAATCGAGAGGAACCCCGTGACGAACTCCCGCATCGAGACGTTCATGAACGACCCGATCGCCTTCTTCGATCGCTCGATCACGAAGAAGCATCTCGATGCTGCGCAAGCTCGCCGACCGGCTCGGGATCAAGGAGCTGCGCGAGTTCGACGACGTCGTGCCGCTGTTCTTCGCGCACACGGCGTTCAAGTCCTACCCGGCCTCGCTGCTCGACAAGAAGCGCTTCGACCTGATGACGAAGTGGCTCGACACGCTGACGAGCCACGACCTGTCGCGCGTCGACGTCGCCGGCTGCGAGAGCATCGACGAGTGGATCGACCGGCTCGACGCGCAGACGCCGCTCGAGGTGATCACGTCTTCGGGCACCACCGGCACGATCTCGATCATCCCGAAGGAGAAGGCCGGCGCGATCCAGGGCATGGAGCTCTGGAAGATGTTCCTGTTCCAGCGCTTCGGGAAGGAGCCCACGCCCGGGCAAGCTCGGCCACCTGCGGATCGCGGACATGCTGAAGCGCTCGTTCACGGGCGGCGACGAGAGCCGCTTCCACGCGCTCTACACCGAGGAGGTGAGCGCCGACCTGATGTTCCTCGCGAGCAAGCTGCGGCGCGCGGCGTCGCGCGGCGAGCTCGACCGCGTGCAGGTCGACCCGAAGCTGCTCGCGCGCAAGAGCGAGTTCGAGGCGATGGAGGCGCGGCGCCCGCAGGAGATGGCGGCGTTCTTCGAGCGCTGCACCCGACAGCTCGCGGGCAGGCGCGTGTTCATGACGGGTGCCTATCACCTGATGTACGAGCTGGCCGTGGAGGGACTGAAGCGCGGCGTGAAGAACGTGTTCGCCGTGGATTCCGCGATCCTGACCGGCGGCGGCCTCAAGGGGTTCGTGCTGCCCGAGAACTACATGGACGTGATCAAGGAGTTCCTCGGCGTCGATCGGATCCAGGAGGGCTACGGCATGTCCGAGATCAGCGCCTTCCACTGGGCCTGCGACGAGGGCCGCTACCACGTGCAGCCGTGGGTGATCCCGTTCCTGCTCGACCCCGACACGAGCGAGCCGCTGCCGCGCGAGGGCGTGCGCACCGGGCGCGCCGCGTTCTACGACTTCCTGAACCGCAGCCACTGGGGCGGCGTGATCTCGGGCGACGAGATCACGATCGACTGGAGCGCGCCGTGCCGCTGCGGGCTCGCCAGCGTGCACATCGCGCACGAGATCATGCGCTACAGCGAGAAGAAGGGCGCCCCGGACGACCGGATCAGCTGCTCGGCCACCGAGGAGGTGAAGACCGAGGCGCTCCGCTTCATGCAGGGGACCCTTGGATGAGCTTCCAGATACCGCTGTTCATCCGCGGCGAGCTGATCGAGGGCGACTGGGTCGCGTTCGGCGGCCGCTCCAGTGCGGGCGCATTCGAGGCGCCCGATCCGCGCAAGTACGTCGATCGGCTGCCGCTCGCGAGCCCGATGGCGCTCGCGGACCTGCAGGCCGTGCCGTTCGCGGAGATCGCCGACGTGCTCGAGGAGCTCGGGCGCGCGCTCGACTTCGACAAGAACCGCCACATCCAGGCGGCCTATCAGGCGGGCCTCGCGGCGTCCAACTACCCCGCCTCGATCCTGCGCAACAGCTACGTCGGCCTGCCGTACGTGTTCCGGCGCGAGAACGTCACCGAGATCGCCGAGCACGGGATCGGCATCGACTACCTCGAGGGCTGGGTCTCGCGCACCCTCGCGGACGGCCGCGAGCTGCGCGTGCGCGCGTTCGGCGCGCGCGCGCTGCACGTGCCGGCGGGCAACGGCGGGCTGGTCTCCGCGGTGACGATCATCCGCAACGCGATCACGCGCAGCGACGCGATCCTGAAGATCCCGTCGAACGATCCGCTCACCGCGATGGCGATCGCGCGCACGCTGGCGGAGGTGGCGCCCGGGCATCCGCTCACGCGCCACCTCGCGGTCGCCTACTGGAAGGGCGGCGACACCGAGATCGAGGAGCAGCTCTACCGCCCGGAGAAGATCGAGAAGATCGTGGCGTGGGGTGGCTTCGCCTCCGTGAAGCACGTGACGCGGTATCTGCAACCCGGCCTCGAGCTGATCGCGCTCGACCCGAAGCGCAGCGCCACGATCATCGGGCCCGAGGCGTTCGAGAGCGAGGAGACGCTGCGCGAGGTGGCACTGCGCGCGGCGTGCGACATCGGCGTTGCGAACCAGGAGGGGTGCGCGTGCGCGCGCGTGATCTACGTGCTGTGCGGCACCGACGCGGAGGGGCTCGCCAGAGCCAATCGGCTCGGCGAAGCGATCTACGAGGCGCTGATCGGCCTTCCCGACCACATCGGCACCGCGCCGAAGAGCTTCGACCGCGAGCTGCGCGACCACCTGAATGCGTCGCGGATGGCCGACGACTGGTTCCACGTGATCGGCGGCGAGCGCGACGAGGGCGCGATCATCGTCTCGCAGATCGACGAGGCGGTCGACTACTCGCCGCTGCTCTCGGGCCGCGTCGCGAACGTGGTGCCGGTCGACGACATCCAGAAGGTCACCGACGCCGTCACGGCCTACACCCAGACGGTCGGGATCTACCCGGAGAAGCTCAAGCGCGAGCTGCGCGACCGGCTGCCGCTGTTCGGCGCCCAGCGCCTCACGTCGCTCGGCTACGCCTGCCACGTCACCGTCGCGATGCCGCAGGACGCGATCGAGCCGCTGCGCCGGATGGCGAAGTGGATCGTCGACGAGTCGTGCGACCCGGAGCGCGTGTACCCGATGTGGAAGGTCCCGCCCGGTTAGAGTCCCTTCGTAGGGCGGGAGAAATCCCGCCCAGAGCGGCGGTCGGAATGTGTCCGGGTCGCGCGGGCGGGATGATCCCGCCATCGCGGCCGTGCAACCGCGAGTTGCCAATGGCGGGATCGCTTTGCTCTCCCGCCCTACGGCCGTTCGTGATTACCTTCCCGGCACGGCGTAGCCGAGCGCGCGCAGCTGATTGAGCTGCATCTCGTCCATCTCGAGATGGTGCGCATCGCTCTTCCAGGGCGGTCCGCTCGCGAGATAGCTGTCCACCTGCGTGCGGAACTTCGCGGCCGCCTCCGGCTCGGCTTCGAGGCGGTTCTCGAGCGGGTCGTGCTTGCGGTCGTAGATCTCCTCGTGCACCGCCTCGCCCTTCGCATTGCGGAACACGACGTAGTGCAGGCCACCCTCGCTCACCGAGACGTTGGGGGAGCGCGTCTTCACGCGCTGCCCCCAGGTCTGGTCGAGGTGTGCGATCGCGGTCGCCTCGTCGGGCGGGCCCGGCTCGCCGCGCACGGCGGCGAGGATCTCGGGCACGCGCGACTTCCCGTCGGTTCCCTCGACCGGCGGAATCCCGAGCAGATCGAACACGGTGGGCCACAGGTCGACGTTGGCGGTGCGCTGCGTCACCACCGCGGGCTTCGCGAGCCGGAACGGGAAGCCGAACACGAGCGGAACCTCGGTGACCTCGGGGAAGACGTTGCGCGCGTGTCCTTCGGAATTGCGCTCGCCGAACGCCTCGCCGTGGTCCGACGCGACGATGAACAGCGTGTTCGCGAGGTAGCCGTCGCGATACAGCACGCGCATCATCGCGTCGAGCACCTGGTTCACGTGCAGCACGGCGTTGTCGTACACGTCCATGTAGGCGCTGCCGAACTGCGCCGTCGTCTCGTCGTAGGTGTACTCGTGCACGTCCATCAGATGGAGATAGAGGAACCAGCGCTCGCGGCCGTTGACGCGCAGGAACTCCTCGGCCGCCTCCACCGCATCCATGTCGGTGCCGTTCTGGGTCAGCGTCGGATTGCGCCGGCGCATCTCCGGCCCGCCGGCGCGGCTGATCGGGCGCGTGTAGAGGTCGAATCCCTGGTCGAAGCCGAAATAACCCTCGACCCAGCCGTTGCGCCAGATGCCCGCGGTGTGGAATCCCGCGTCGCGGAAGACCTCAGCAGCCACGCGCGCTTCGCCCGGCAGCACGTCGTC
>VBPB01000106.1 GCA_005893365.1 Candidatus Eiseniibacteriota bacterium | reverse complement strand
CGCCATCTGCTCCACCTCGAGCAGCGGCCGCACCACGCCCGCCGGGAACGGATCGCCGGTCGGTCCCAAGGCGGCGCCACTCCCCGCCCCGGGGCCCGCCGCCCCGCCCAGCTCCGGCGGCAGATGCTGCGGCAGGATCTCGTCGTCCGCCTCGAGCAGCAGCACGCGCTCGATCACGTTGCGGAGCTCGCGCACGTTCCCGGGCCAGGCGTAGCCGGTCAGAGCGCGCAGCGCCTCGGGGTGGAGCCGCGCCTGGGGCCGGCCCATCTCGCCGCAGAAGCGGGCGATGAAGTGCTCGGCCAGCGTCGCGACGTCGTCGCGCCGCTCGCGCAGCGGCGGCATCATGATCGGCACGACGTTGAGCCGGAAGTAGAGGTCCTCGCGGAACCGCCCGTCGGCGACCTGGCGCTTGAGGTCGCGGTGCGTGGCGGCGATGATGCGCACGTCCACCCAGATGTCGGCGTGGCCGCCGACGCGGCGGAAGCCGCGGGTCTCGAGCACGCGCAGCAGCTTGGACTGGAGCGGCGGCGGCATCTCCCCGATCTCGTCCAGGAACAGCGTCCCTTGGTCGGCGAGATCGAACAGGCCCTTGCGGAAGTGCTTGGCGTCGGTGAAGGCGCCCTTCTCGTGGCCGAAGAGCTGGCTCTCGAGCAGCTGCTCGGGGATGGCGCTGCAGTTGAGGTCGATGAACGCCCCCGCCCCGCGGGCGCTCTGGGCGTGGAGGTAGCGCGCCATGAGCTCCTTGCCCGAGCCGGTCTCGCCCTGGATGAGCACCGTGGCGGCGTTGCTGCGCGCCACCTTGTCGAGCTGGACCACGACGCGCTTGAGCCCGGCGCTGCTGCCGAGCAGGGGCTGGGACTCGCGCTGGCCGCTGCGCAGGTGGTCGACCTCGCGCCCCAGCCGGGCGTGATCGAGCGCGCGGCGCAGCACCACCTCGAGGTGGCCCAGGTCGGGTGGCTTGAGCATGAAGTCGTAGGCGCCGAGGCGGGTCGCCTGCACGGCATGCTCGACGGTGCCGTGACCGGTGAGCATGACCACCGGGAGCCGGGCGTCCAGCTCGCGCAGCCGGCGCAGTACCTGGAGCCCGTCCTCGTCGGCGAGCTTGAGGTCGAGCAGCACCGCGTCGACGTCGCTCTCGCGCAGCCGCTCGAGCGCCTCGGCGCCGGTCGCGGCCTCGAGCGGCACGAACCCGGCATCGCGCGCCCACTCGCCGATGCTGAAGCGCAGCGAGCGCTCGTCGTCGACGATGAGGACGGTCCTAGCGCCCTGTGTCTGCGTGGGGCTGTCGCCTCTGGCCATGTCGTTTCTCCATCGGGAAGTCGAGCAGCACCGTGGTCCCGCGTCCTTCGCGGCTCGCCACCGCGATCGCTCCGCCGTGCTCCTGCATGATCGACTGCGAGATCGCCAGCCCCAACCCGGTCCCCTTGGGCTTGGTCGAGAAGAACGGGTCGAAGAGCCGCGCCAGGGCATGACGCGGGATGCCGACGCCGGTGTCGATGACGCGCACCTGCTGGGACGCGATCCAGTCGTGGCCCCGCGGCCGGCGGCGTCCGGCCGCACGGTCCTCGGCGCGCCGGCCCGCGCTGCGCGCCGGTGCCTTCCGGCGTACCCGGCGCACCTCGTAGCGCAACGTCCCTGAGTCCGGCATGGCCTGCAGGGCGTTCAACGTGACGTTGAGCAGCACCTGCGTCACCAGGTCGGGGTCAATGTAGACCGGACCGAGGCGCGGCGCCACCTCCACCTCGACGCGCACGTGCCCGTGCGCCACCGGCTCGGCGGCCAGCTCGAGCACGCGCTCGATGCAGGGCGCGAGCAGCGTCGGCTTGAGCTCGGGCACGCGCGGGCGGGCGTACTGGAGCAGGCTGGTGACGATGCGATCGAGACGGCCCACCTCCTCCAGGATGACGCGGACGAAGCGCGCGCGCTCGTCGCGGGGCTCGAAGCGCCCGAGCAGGACCTGGGCGCTGGTGCCGATGCCGGCGAGCGGGTTGCGGATCTCGTGCGCCGCCCCGGCCGAGAGCCGGCCCAGCATGGCGAGCCGCTCGTGGCGCCGCAGCTCCTGCTCCATGCGCCGGGTGCCGGCCTGGTCGCGCAGGGTCAGGAGCACCCACGGGGGGCGTCCCAGCCGCGCGCTGCGCAGCAGGACCGGGACCTCGCCGCCCGCGGCGGTGGCCAGGACCACCTCGCGCTCGGTGCTCGCGCGCCGGGCCGCGTCGCGCACCGGGTCGTCGCCGGCCACCACCGTCCGCACCAGGTCCGCGGCGCGGGCGCGCCGGGCGCGGGGGGCCGCGACCCCGAGCAGGCGTGCGGCGGCGCGGTTCAGGCCACCCCGGCGTCGCGGTCGGCCATCAACGCGCGAACCAGCGGTTCGAGCGGCGGCGTCCGTGCCTGGATCCCGCGGGTGCGTGTCACGTCCGTGTGCGTCCCATCGCCGGCGCAGTATAGCGCGACGGCCTGGGCCGCGTGGGCGGAGCCGAAACCGCGACGCGCGACCGAGCCGACGCCGGGATCGAGGCTGCGAACCAGCCTAGTGGCGGCGCAGCTCCAGGAGGAGTGCTTGGAGCAGGAAGTCCTTCACCTCGGGGCGCTCGTAGTAGCCGGAGGCGATGCGGGCCTGGGCGACGAGGATGCGGCCGGGCCGGATGCGTCCGGCGTCGCGCGCGGCGGAGGAAAGGCTGGGGCCGGCGGTGGTGCGCTTGCGCGTGCGGCGCTGCATGGTGCGGGTCATGTCCCCTCGCCGAGGCTAGGCTGCGCTGGGCAAACCGATCACTGCGCGTGCCCCGATCCGCCTTGGGGCGCGCCACCCGGTCATCGCGTCGGGCGCCGTCCTCTGCGGATCAACCGTTCTCCTGCTTCGCTCCGGCGGGTGGGGTTTCCGAGTCCCCTTCCGGCTTGCCGCGTTGTGCCCGCCGGTTCTCCTCTTGGATGCGGGCGTAGATCTCCTCGCGATGCACCTTCACCTCGGGCGGCGCCTCGATGCCCAGCTTGACCTGCCCGGAACGGACTTCGAGGACGGTGATCTTCACCGAATCACCGATCCGGATGTTCTCCCCTAACTTCCTTGTTAGGACCAGCATCGCGCACCTTCCTCCGCATCCGCACCGTGGCGGCCAGCACCCTTCCTTGATCAGCGTATCGGCAAGAAAGACAAGCGACTTGATGTGCAGAATAGCGACATCGGGCTCCGCGGTCCATCCCCGGATTCAGGATTGACTCCGGGGCGCCAGTTGCTAGGCTCCCGCTGTCTCTGGCTCGGGAGGTCCGCATGGATCGCGGAGGCACCGCCCACCCGTTGTCGTGGCTGCTGGCGCTGGTCGCCGGGGCCCTGATGGTCTCGGCGCTGAGCCTGCCCCGGCAGCCCTATCTGGGGCTGATGATGCGGGAGGATCGCGTGGCCGCCGTGGTCCCAGGCGGCCCGGGCGATCGCGCCGGCCTCAGTCCCGGCGACCGGATCCCCTCCCCCTCGCCCGGCACGCCCGGGTGGCGTTGGGGCCAGTCTCCGCTCGAAGCCGCCAGCCCGGGAACGCCGCTCTCGGTCGCGGTCGAGCGCGGTGATCAGGCCCGCGACGTCTGGCTGGTGCCCGACCCGCTCCCCGAGAGCGAGCGCCGGATGATGGCCGCCCTGCTGCTCGTCGCCTCGGGCTTCGTGCTCCTGGGCGGCTGGGTGTGGAGCGAGCGCCGCGACCGGCTGACGCGACCGTTCTACCTGCTCTCGCTCGCCTTCGCCTGCATCCTGGCGCCGCTGCCGCGGGTCCCCTGGCCGCCGCTGGGGGCCCTGGTCGAGCTCCTCTACGCCGGGCTGACGCTGCTGCTCCCGGCGCTGCTCATCCACTTCTTCGCCCTCTTCCCCGAGCCGGCGGCGCCCCGCGGGCGGCTGGCCGCCGGCGTGGTGGCGGGCTACGGCGTGGCCGGGCTCCTCTGCGCCGGATCGCTGGTCGCCCTCGCGCTGCGCGCGCTCGCCTACCCGGCGCTGGCGCCGGTCCTCGAGCTGCTGCAGGGGGCCTCCGCCCTCTGGTTCGGCGTCGGGCTCATCGCCGCGCTCGGGTTGTTCGCCCGCTCCTACGCCCGCGCGAGCACGCGCGACGCGCGGCGCCGGCTGCGCGTGGCGCTGGCCGGCGCGGTGCTGGGGCTGGCGCCGCTCGCCGCCCTGATCGTGGCGCACATGCTGGCGCCGCGGCTGGTGGTGCCGGGCGAGCGCTGGGCGGTGGTGCTCACGCTGCTCGTGCCCGCCTCCTTCGCCTGGGCGGTGGCGGTGCACGGCATCTTCGACTTCGCCGTGGCGCTGCGGGCGAGTGTCGCGGCCCTGGTCCTGACCTTGGTCGCGGGCGTGGCGTGGGTCACCGGCGAGTGGCTGGCGGCCACCTGGTGGCCCGAGCAGGGGGCTGGCCTCTCCGGCGTGGCGCTGGCGCTGGTGGCCCTCGCCGCCGCCCTCGCCGGCCCGTCGCGGCCGTGGGCGCGCTCGCTCGGCTCGCGCCTGCTGGCGGTGGAGGACCCGCCGGCGCTGTCGGCGGCCCTCGCCCCCGTCAACGGCGGGCGCCGCGAGGCCGGGGCCGCGACCGTGCTCGCGCGCGCCTGCGACGCGCTGGCGACGGCCCTCAAGCTCGACGGTTGCGCCGCCCTGCGCATGACCGACCTGGGACTGCGTCCGGCCTTCGCGGGCGGCATCGCGGTGCCGGCCCTGGAACCCGGCTCGGCGTTGAGCGACGCCCTCGCCGGCCGTTCCGGCCCGCTCGCCACCGATCACCACGCCATCCCGGCCGGCGAGCGCGCCGCCCTCGAAGCGGCCGGCGTCCACTGGGTGCTGCCGGTCGGCGACGGCGCGCCGGCCGCGGTCCTGCTGCTGGGCCGGCGCCTCGCCGGGCCATGGCTGGGCGCCCGCGAAGCCGAAGCGCTCGAGCGCATGGCGGGCCACCTGGCGGTCGAGCTGGAGAACCTGGAGCTGCGCGACGCCGCGCGCTCGCTCGGCGCCCGCGACCGCGAGCTGGAGCGGGCGGGAGCCATCCAGTCGCACCTGCTCCCGCGGCGCGCCCCGGTGTTCCCCACGCTCGACTGCGCCGCGGCCACGCTCTCGAGCGGGGCGGTCGGCGGCGACTACTACGACTTCGTGCAGCGCTCGCCGCGCGAGTTCACGCTGGTGGTGGGCGACGCGGCCGGGCACGGGGTCCCGGCGGCCCTGGTGCTCGCCGGGGTCCAGGCGCGCTTCCGCGCCGAGGCGGGCGGCGGCCGGGACCCGGGCGAGATCCTGCGCGCCCTGAACCAGGAGCTGGTGGGGCTCGGCCAGCCGGCCAAGTTCGTCGGGCTCCTCTGCGCCCAGGTCGATGTGCGGCGCGGACGGGTGCGGCTCGCCAACGGCGGGCTCACGCCGCCGCTGCTGCGCCGCCGCACCGGGCAGGTCGAGGAGCTGACGGCCGGCGGCATCCTCCTGGGCGTGAGCGACGGGGCCCACTACCCGGACGTCTCGATCGATCTGGGCGCCGGCGACGTGGTGGTCCTCTACACCGACGGGCTGACCGAGGCCCGCGCCGGCAGCGAGATGTTCGGGCCCGAGCGGGTCCGCGAGATCCTCGACCGGCACGCCCACGAGCGTGCCTCGCGCATCCTGGCCGCCCTGGTGGGCGGGGTGCGCGCCTTCGCCGACCGGCCGGAGGACGACCTGACCGTCCTGGTGCTCAAGCAGCTGGCCGACCCGCCGGAGACCGCGCGGCGCGGGGGCGAGAACGGGCTCAAGTCCTCGTTCCGTCCGGCCGAAACCCACCGGTGAGGCGACAGGACGCCGCCTCCCCCGCCCGTGCTGCCAACCCACGGGCGGCCGATTGACGGTTGACCGCGCGGACCGTGTCCCCGGTATGGCCGCACCGCGCGACCCCCTCCTCACGGAGGTGGACCGTGGAAGTCGGCATGACGCTGATGCTCCTCGATCTGCTGTTCTGGATCCGGAGATAGGCCTAAGGGGCGCTGGGCCGCTAGCTCAGCGCCTCCACTAGCGCGGCCGCGAGGCCCCCCACGCGCTCGACCACGCCGCGTGCCGGGTCCTCCGCCACCGCGCGCATGAAGGCCGCCCCCACGACGATCGCGTCGGCGACCCCGCGCAGGGCGCGCGCCTGCATCGCATCCGCGATGCCGAATCCGACCGCCACCGGCAGCGTCGTGGCGCGGCGCAGCGCCGCCACGCGCTCGGGCAGCACGCCCGCGTAGCCTTCGCCCCGGCCGGTGACGCCGGTGCGCGCGAGGCAGTAGACGAACCCGCGGGCGCGCGCGAGCAACCGCGGCAGCCGCGCGTCGTCGGTCGTGGGGGCCACCAGCGTCACGGTGTCGAGCCCCTCGCGGTCGAGCGCCGCCCACACCTCGGGCGATTCCTCGGGGGGCAGGTCGGAGATCAGCACGCCGTCGACACCGGCGGCGCGGGCCCGGCGCGCGAAATCCTCGGCGCCGCCGCGCAGCGCCGGGTTGGCGTAGGTCATCACCACCACCGGGAGCTGGGAGCGGGCGCGCAGGCGCGCCACCAGCTCGAGCGCCTCGACCATGCCCACCCGCGCGCGCAGCGCCCACTCGGCGGCGCGCTGGATGTCGGGGCCGTCGGCGATCGGATCGGAGAACGGGATGCCCACCTCGACCGCGCGCGCGCCCAGGCGGTCGAAGGCGAGCAGCAACTCGAGCGAGGCCTCGAGCGAGGGATAGCCCGCGGTCACATAGGGGATGAGGCCGGTGGCGCCGTGAGCCGAGGCGAAGGCGGGGCCGAGGCGCGAGACCGCCGCGGCCAAGGCCCGGTCAGCGACCGAACGGGCCGAAGCCTGGGTCGCTCGAGGAGTACGAGGAGTACTGGAGCGGCGAGCGGAAGTCGCGGTAGTCGACGTTGATCTGCATCGACGCGAACGGCCGGTACGCCACCTGGAAGCCCTCGAGGAACATGCCGTGCCCGCTCTGGGCGGCGCTGGCGCCGAAGGCGTTGCCGAGGCTGAGCCGGACCGCGAGCGGACCCGCCATCTGATACGAGAGGCTCGTCACCTGCAGCCCTTCGGTCTTGCCGTTGAATCCGGTGCCGACGCTCACGGTGGTCGAGAGGTGGAGCCGCGAGGGGTCCAGCCAGGACGCGGGTCGGGCGAAGGCGCTCACCGGGACGCGGGGCGTGTACGGGGTCCCGCCTAAGAAGGAGCCGAAGCCGCTGTCGCCGAGGGGCTGCGCCAGCGCGGGGCCGGCCGCGGCCGTCATGGCCAGCGCCGCCACCAGTGGGACGAGGATGCGTCGGGCGTCCATACGAGGATCAGGCTAGGGTCCCGCCCCCACCGTGTCAACTTGGAATCGGCGGCCGCGGGGGGCCGGGCGGACCTGACTCAGTCCTGACGTTCGAAGACGATCTTGATGACGATCCCGGCGGTGCCGCCAACCGGCAGCTTGACCGGCACCACCACCGTGGTCGGTTCGGCCAGCGACAGGTTGCGGTCGGCCGACGACGGGTTGGCCGAGGACGGGTTGGCCGAGGCCTTCGGGCGGGCCTTGTTCCCCGCGGCCGGATTCTTGGTCACGCCGGGCGGGGGATCCAGCGCGGGCCGGGCGCCGACCGGCGCCATCTCCCGCTCCGCCGCGCCGCGGGCGCCGCCATCCCCGTCGCCACGGGGCGGGATCTCGTCGCCGAGCAGGATCTCGCGTCCGTAGTCGTCGGTCTCGGACACCGGGGCCACCGGCTCGGCCGCGCGCGTCTCCTGCGCCTCGCGCTCGATGGCGCGGGCCGGGGCACTGGTCGGGGCCTTGCTGGCCGGGTGGTCGTTCGTGGCGGCCGCGGCCGCGACGGCGGCCGGCTTGGCGGCCTCGGCGGCCGGCCGGCGCGCCGGAGGCGGACTGCCGCCGCGGCGCAGCTCCTTGGTCACCTTCTCCATCAACAGATGGGAGATGCCGCGGAAGGTCTCGAACACGCCCTTGCCGATCGGCGCCACCGCCTCGTAGTGGGGCACCTTGCCGCCGGGATTGAGCCCCGCCTGCAGCTCGTCGAGGCTGTAGACGTTCGGCAGGTCGCGCTTGTTGTACTGGATCAGCCAGGGCAGGTCGTCCAGGTCCACCGAGTACTCGGCGAGGTTGGCGCGGAGGTTCTCGAGGCTGTCCTTGTTCTCCTCCATCTTGCCGATCTCGCTGTCGGCCACGAACACGATGGCGTCGGCGCCCTTGAGCACGAGCTTGCGGGTGGCGTTGTAGAAGACCTGGCCGGGCACGGTGTAGAGCAGGAACCGGGTCTTGAAGCCCATGATCTCGCCGAGATCGAGCGGCAGGAGATCGAAGAAGAGCGTCCGGTCGGACTGCGTCTTCATGCTGACCATCTTGCCCCGGCTGGTGTCGGGGACGGCCTCGTAGATGGACTCGAGGTTGGTGGTCTTGCCGCACAAGCCGCAGCCGTAGTACACCAGCTTGGCGTTGATCTCCTTGCCTGAGTAGCTGACGACGACCACGGTCGTATCCTCCTTGTGCGACCCCACCCTGTCGCAGAGCGAGACCCTATGGAGCCCCTTGCCGCCCTTTCTCCACAGGAACCCTGAGGGTGTCCGAACCGGCCCGTTCCCGGACCGGACCCGAGGCACCGGATGGGGTCGCCTTCATCTCGTGAGCCGACGCCCACCGCGCCCAACCGCCATCCCTGCGCCGGGGCTTGCCCGAATGGAGGGCGTCTGCCTTCACGGGCGTTGTCGGCGCGAGGGGCTCGCGGCTTGAAGGGTTATTTTCGGGGCCCGAGGCGGGGCGGCGGGACGCCCGGGGCGGGGCTCGCGCCGCGCGCAAGTCGGCCGGGGGGCACGACCCGGGAACGGCGAGCGTGTCGACGAGCCGGTCCGGCCCGCCGGCCGGGAGCCTAGGCGCTCCCCACCTTCGCCGGCTCGCGGTGGATCCAGATGCCGGCACGTTCGCGGATCTGGGGCCGCACCTTGCCCTCCTGGTCGTCGTAGTGCGCCAGGAAGATCTTCTTCACCGTCTCGCAGTCGACGCTGGGGAAGTAGCGGCACACGCGGGTGAACATGTCGTCGCGCTCCGAATAGACGAAGACGGTCACCTCGGTCACGCGCTCGTACTGTCCCTCGGCATAGGCGGCGTCGGGCGAGTCCTCCATGTCCAGCCACAGCGAGGCGCGCGGCGTGAGCACCTCGAAGGCGTGCTTCGAGGACATGAGGTATTCCCAGAGGCCGTAGATCTCGAGGGGGATGTAGCGCGGGGAGGCGGACTCGGTGCTGCCGCGCCTCCGAATCTCGCACCGCACCAGCTTCTGGCTGGGCATGACCGTGATCTCCTGGCGTGGACGCGCCACGCGCGCGACGGCGTGCCCTCGGGTCGCCCCGGTGCCGCCACGCGGCATCCCTTGCCGCCGCGGCTCGGGTCGGGCGCGCGCATCCTAGTCCCGCCGCGCGCGGCCGGTCAACGGCGGCGATGCGCCGGGTTCCTTGACACCCTTTCTCCGACCGCCGTAGCTTGGGCGCTCGACCCAGGCCCCCCGGGGTGTCCCCTCGCCCAAGGAGCGGAGCGGCATGTCACGACGTCTCTATGGGTGGCTCACGGCCGTCATGGCCAGCGTCCCGCTGTCGCTGGGCTACCTGCTGGCCGACGCGCTCACCGAGGTCCACTACCGGCTCTTCCCCGCCCGCCGGCACGCCGCCCTCGCCAACCTGGCGGTGATCCTGCCGCGCGCGAGCCGCCGCGAGCGCGTCGCGATCGCCCGCGACATGATGCGCAGCCACAACCGGATGATGTTCGAGTTCTTCCGGCTCCCCCACCTGGGCCGCTCGGAGCTGCTCGAGGCGGTCGACGTCGCGGGCCGCGAGCACCTGGAGCAGGCGGTGGCGCGGCGGCGCGGCGTCATCATCACCTGTACCCACGTCGGCAACTGGGAGCTGGCGGCCGTGGTGCTGGCCCAGTGGGGCTACGTGCTGCACGCGGTCGCGGGGGTCCAGCTGGCGCGCTGGCTCACCCCGGCGGTGCGCGAGACCAAGAGCGAGCTGGCCATCCACACGGTCGCCCCCGAGGACGGATTCCGCAAGCTCTTGCGCGCCCTCGAGCACAACGACCTGGTGGCGCTGATGGTGGACGGGGACCAGTTCAGCCACGGGACCCGGCTGGACCTGTTCGGCCGCGAGACCTCCTTCCCGGCCGGCCCCGCCGTGCTCGCGCAGCGCACCGGCGCCCTCATCCTGTGCGGCTACTGCGAGCGCGTGCGCCCGGGCCGCTTCCGCATCGTCATCGAGCCGCCGCTCGATCCGGCGGCCTTCCCCGACTCGACCTCGCTCATCGCCGCCGTCGCGCGCACCTCGGAGCGCCACATCCGCGAGCACCTCGGCCAGTGGTGCATCTTCCGGCCGCTCTGGGAGGTACTGCCGGACCGCGCGGCCGAGCCGGCCGCCGCCGAGCGGAGCGTCGAGGCGTGAGGATCGGCATCGTCAGCCAGTCCTACTACCCGCGCTTCGGCGGGGTCACCGAGCACGTCCACCACAGCGCGCTGGCCCTGAGACGCCGCGGCCACGAGGTGACCATCGTCACCGGCGGCTGCCGCGAGCGGCACCACGATCCCGACGTCGAGCGGCTCGGGCGGGGCGTGCTGGTCCCGTTCAACCGCGCCTTCGTCGACCTCACCCTGGGCTTGGGGCTCAGGCGGCGCATGCGGCAGCTGCTGCGTGCCCACGACTTCGACCTGGTCCACATCCACAACCCGTGCGCCCCGACGCCGGGCGGACGCTGCTGCAGGACGCGGTGGGCGGCCTGCTGGCCCGGAAGGTGGCGCGCCTCGACGCGCGCATCGCCGTCTCGCGGTCCGCGGAGGCCGCGAGCCGGCTCTACTACCCGGGCGACTACCGGGTCATCCCGAACGGCGTCGACGTCGAGCGCTTCCATCCCGAGCTGGCGCCGTTCGAGCGCTGGCGCGATCCCAGGCGTGTCAATCTGCTGTTCGTCGGCCGGCTCGACCCGCGCAAGGGGCTCCAGTACCTGCTCGCGGCCATGCCCGACGTGGTGGCGCGCACCTCGGGACGGGCGCGGCTGCTGGTGGTCGGCGATTCGGTCCTGCGCCGGCGGTTCGAGGCGATGGTCCCGCGGACCGTGCGCGGTGACGTCCACTTCCTGGGCCACGTGCCGTCGGCCGACCTGCCCCGCTGGTACGCCACCGGCGACGTCTTCGTGTCGCCGGCGTCGGGCAACGAGAGTTTCGGCATCGTCCTGCTCGAGGCGATGGCCGCGGGGCGCCCGGTGGTGGCGACCGACCTGCCCGGCTACCGCTCGGTCATCCAGCCGGGCGAGAACGCCGAGGCGTTCCCCCCCGGCGACGTGGGCTCGCTCGCGCGCCTGCTCACCGCCCTGGCCGACGATCCCGCGCGGCGCGCGGCCCTCGCGCGGCGCGGGCGCGCGCGGGCGCTCGAGTTCGCCTGGCCGCGCGTGACCGATGAGATCGAGACGGTCTACCGTCAGGTGCTCGGCCGCCGCACCGAGGTCACCAGCGCGGCGTAGCCCCGGCGCCGCGACACGCTCCTCCCCCGGCGCCCGCCGCCCTCACCGACCGCCCACGTCCTCCTTCGCCCGCCCGACCCATCCGGGGGTCGAGTCGGTCGCCTGGCGCAGGATGAGGTGGAGCTGACCGGCGTGGTGCTGGACGTGCCGCAGGTTGTAGAGGAACAGCTCGCCCCCGCTCACCTCGCCCCAGCCGAACGCGTGCCGCCGCCGCGTGCTCGCCGGCGTGGAGGCGGCGATCGCCGCGCGGCACTTCTCGCGGCCGTGCCGGAGGTAGGCCATGAGCTCGTGCTTCGCATAGACGCGCTCCGGCTTGAGCCCCTTGGGATCCAGCTCGTCGAGCGTGAAGGGCTCGGGGGGTGCGAAGCCCGCGACCGCGCCGGAGAGATAGAGGTCGAGCCAGAACAGCGTGTGGTAGACGAGGTACCAGAACTCCGGCTGCCGCGTCCGGTCGCCCCACAGGGGCTCGGGACAGGCGGCCACGGCGTTCGCGAGCATGTCGATGGCGGCCCCGAACTGGCGCCACAGGCGCTCCTGGGCCTCGGGATCGCCCGCCGCGCCGGGTGCCGCACCCGCGATCGGCGCCGGGCGCGCGTGCCGTGGCTGATACACGCCGAGCCGCCCGCCGCCCGGCAGGGTCAGGCGGGTGAGCAGCCCCCAGCCCAGGTCCTGCACCGGATCGCAGGCGACGCCCCGGGCCGCCCACGCCGCCACGCCGGCCCGCACGTCATCGCACATCAGATAGAGCTCGTGCGCGTCGTTCCGCTCGGACGGATGCACGGCCACCTCGGCGGGGGGCAGGGCGAAGATCAGCCAGCCGTCCCCGGCGTCGACGCCTTGGAGGCCGAGGACGTCGCGCAGGAAGGCGCGGTCGGCCTCGGGGTCGCGGCTTGAGAGGACGACGTGGGCGCCGTCGATCATGGCGCGAGGCCCCCGCTCGCGGCGCGGCCTTGGGGCGCGCGACGCGGTCTCATCGCCGGCCCGACGGCCGCACGAAGATCCCGCCGCCGGCCCGGCACTGCGGGACCACCGACGACGTCCCCGATCGACGCCTTCATCCCGTCCTCCGGTACCATCGCCCGCGACGCGGCCTTAGCCGCGATTCCTTGGGATCCGCGTCGCGTTCACGAGCATCCTGCGCCTCGGGCCGCCGGCCGAAGCGCGCGTCGGCCGCCTCGAAACGGTAGCCGGCGGGCGGGCCCGCCGCAATCGGCTCAGAAGCCGAACGCCACCTTGACGCTCCGCGACCGCCCCTTGCCCCGCGCGGTCGCGAGCGCCTGGGCGTGATCGGCGAGCGGGAACGTGTGCGTGAGCAGCGGGGCCACGTCGGCGCGGCCGTCGGCGATCATCGCCAGCGCCTCGGCGAAGTCGGACCGGGAAGCGCCCGCGTGGGCGGCCCGAGGCCCCGCGGGCGTCGGGCCCGGGGCGGCGCCGTAGGTGAGGCTGCCGCGCAGCGTCAGCTCCTTGAGCCAGAGCGGCGTCCAGTCGAGGCCGTCGAGCGCGCGGGCGTTGCCGAGCAGCACCACCATGCCGCCGGCGCGGGTGACGCGCAGCGCGTCCTCCATCCCGCGGGCCCCCGCGATGCACACGAAGGCGCGGTCGAACCCGCCGACCGCGGCGGGCGGACCGATCACCGTCTTGAGCAGCCGCGACCCGGCCGCCTCGGCCAGGGCCGCCAAGTGATCGCCGCGCCCCATCACCACCCGGGCCGCCCCCAGGCGCTCGGCGTGCTCGCGCTGGAAACCGTGGCGGGCGAGCACGGTGACCGGGCTTCCCGGCGCCAGCGCCCGCAGCGCCGCCAGCGTCAGCAGGCCGATCGAGCCCGCGCCCACCACCAGTACCCGCTCCCCCGGGGCGGGCGGATCGGCGCGCACCGCGTGGACCGAGCAGGCCAGCGGCTCGGTGAGCACCGCGGCCCGGTCGGGGACCGCCTCCGGCACGCGCAGCAGTTGCGTCTCGTGGGCGACGAAGCGCTCGCCCCAGCTGCCGCCCAGCCCGCGCGTGGTGCCGATCAGCATCCCGGGCGGGACGTCTCCGTCGCTGAAGTGCTCGCAGCGCGACGGGTGCCCCGCCCGGCAGGCGTCACAGGCGGGCTCCAGGCCGCGCGCGGCACAGGCCAGGAGCGGGTTGGCGACCACGCGCTCGCCCACGGCCAAGCCGCGCACCGCGGACCCCAGCGATTCGATGACGCCCACGTTCTCGTGACCGAGGACGAACGGGAAGGACGAGAACGGCGAGGTCGCGGGGCTCGCCGCCAGCGCCACGACCGCGAGGTCGCTGCCGCAGATCCCGCCCAGCCGCGTGCGCACGCGCACCCAGCGCTCGCCCGGCAGCGCCGGGTCTGGGACCTCGCCGTAGCGGGTGCAGGCGAAGCGCCCCACGCGCAGCCGCGGCGCCAGGGCGCCCGCCGCCATGGTGAGCAGGTAGGTCGGGATCGGTGCCGCGAAGGTGATCGCCTTCACTCAGGCCGCCGCGCCCGGCCCCGGGGGTCCCACCACCACGCGCAGGGCGCGCGGCACGCAGGCGATCTCCAGCTCGGCCGAGCGGGCGCGCCGGTACTCGCCGTCGGTCTCGTACGCGGGCGGGGCCGCGAAGCGGAGCGTGAACCGGTCGGCCTGCTCGGCCACCACGCGCCGGTCGGCCAGGTGGGTGCCGCGCATGACCGCCGCGAACAGGCCGAGACGGGCCAGCGGCGGCCCGTCCAGGATCGCGATCGCGTCCAGCATCCCGTCGGCGAGCTCGGCCCGCGGGGCGATGTGGAACGAGCCGCCGAAGTGTCGCGCGTTGGCGACGATCAGCATCATGTGCCGGGCCGGATCGCGGCGGGCGCGCGGCGAGCCGATCGCGATCTCGACGCCCGGGTAGCCGAAGAGCTGCCGCAGGGCCGAGACCGGATAGAGGGCGGCCCCCTTGAGCCAGGTGAGGCGCGCGCAGTCCTCGAGCACCGCGATGTCGAAGCCGAAGCCGGCGATGTTGAGAAAGTGCCGGCCCTCGATGCGCCCCACGTCCACGCGCCGGTCCGGTCCCTCCACCGCCAGCCGCGCGGTCGCGGCGAGATCAAAGGCCGGAGCCCCCACGGTCTTGGCGAAGTCGTTGCCGGTGCCGGCGGGGAGCAGGGCCAGTCGGGCGTCGGCGCCGGACTCGAGGATGGCACCCGCCACCTGGCTCCAGGTGCCGTCGCCACCCACCGCGACCAGCGTGCGGCAGCCCGCCGCGAGGCCGTCCAGCGCCTGGGCCCGCTCGTCCCCGGGGGCGGTGGTGGTCGCGACGTCGTGCACGCCCACCTGGGCGAAGGCGTCGCGGATCTCAGGCAGCATCGCAGCACCCCGGCCGCGTCC
>VBPB01000105.1:8389-9270 GCA_005893365.1 Candidatus Eiseniibacteriota bacterium | reverse complement strand
CACTGCGGGCCCTGTCTGCGGCATCGAGTCAACGGGAGAAACGCACTCATGAAGTCGGTGGCATCGCGCATCCTCGCCAGCCTGGTGCTGGCCACGCTCGCCGGACTGCTGCTGGCCGGCGCGGGCGCCCCCAAGGCCTCCATCAAGGAGCCGAACAAGCTCGTCATCCTCTCCACGACGGACGTGAAGGGGAAGACGAGCCCCTGTGGCTGACACACGCCCAAGGGGGGCCTGGCCCGGCGGGCCAGTTTCGCGGACAGCATGAAGCTGAGCTACGACCAGGTCCTCTTGGTCGATGCCGGCGGTTTCTTCCCGGAGAGCGACGGCCCCGAGTACCAGGACGTGGCCGGCTTCCTCATGGACGCGATGAAGCTCCTGGGGACGGACGCGGCCGAGGCGGGCGAGCGCGAGCTGCGCTTCGGCTACTCGTTCCTCAAGGCGAACATCGAGCGCAGCGGCGTCCCGGTGGTCTGCGCCAACCTGTTCCTCAAGGCCAGCGGCAAGCCCGCGCTCGCGCCCTACGTCATCAAGACGGTGGGCACGACCAAGGTCGGCATCTTCGGCCTGATGAACGACAAGGTCGCCTACGGCCCCTCGCAGGACTCGCTGCGCGTCGAGGATCCGAGTACCGCGGCGAAGCGCGTGCTCCTGGAGATGAAGAAGAAGGGCGCCACGGTCACCGTCCTGCTCTCCCAGTTGGGCAAGGTCGAGAGCGAGGATCTCGCGGCCGCCGTGCCGGGGATCGACGTGGTCATCGTCGGCCACGCCAACTCGCTGCTCATGAAGGGGCGCATGATCAAGAACACCGTCGCCACCTACGGCGGCGAGCAGGGCCAGTACGTGGGCCGCACCATCGTCTCGCTGAACGCGGCGCGCCACCA
>VBPB01000105.1:0-8365 GCA_005893365.1 Candidatus Eiseniibacteriota bacterium | reverse complement strand
AGCCGTTCGAGGATGCCTTCAACGAGAAGATGCGCAAGGTGGCCAAGGAGCGCGCCGTCGAGCCGGCGGGGAAGAAGTCCACCGAGAGCTCGGACCGGTTCCTGGGGGTGGGGCTGTGCGTCCGCTGCCACCAGGACGAGGGCGAGCAGTGGAAGACCACGGCGCACTCGGTCGCCTTCCAGACCCTGGTCGACAACAAGAAGGACGCGACCCCCGAGTGCGTCACCTGCCACGTGGTCGGCTACCGGCAGCCCGGCGGCTTCCAGGGGCAGGCCGACGCGGCCAAGCTCGGCAACGTCCAGTGCGAGAACTGCCACGGCATGGGCACCCAGCACGAGGCGTTCGCCAACCCGCAGAAGACCGTGACCCAGGCCGTGTGCACGACCTGCCACCAGGGCGAGAACGATCCCGAGTTCAACTGGGAAAAGAAGCTGCCGATGATCGCCCACTCGAACATGTCCGGGGAGACGCTCAAGCACCGCAAGGGCGCGATGCAGAAGACGGGCTCGAACTAATGATTTCCGGTACGGGACACTAGCGGCCCATCGTTCGCCCGCCGGCGCCGCGTCGGGAATCCCTCGACGCGGCGCTTCGCTCTTGGGCCCCGCGCCGGCCACGCCTTGACGCCCTGCGGGCGCCCTCCTAATCTCCGCGCGCGGCCCACAGCATGCGGCCTCCCGCGCCCTCGCGGCGCGCGACGGAGGCGCGCCGGCCTTCGATCTCGCCGAGCGCCCAGTCCCACCGTCCAGGAGCGAGCCGCCCGTGAGCCCGTCCCCCCCGTCCCCCAAAGCCGCCGACCACCCCGTCCTCGCGGGGGTCGAGTACCACGAGACCATCCTCGAGGCCATCGGCCGCACGCCGCTGGTGCGCATCCGCCGGCTGAGCCAGGACTGCCGCTGCCCGGTGCTGGCCAAGATGGAGAACCTCAACCCGGGCGGCAGCGTCAAGGACCGCATCGGCCTCGCCATGGTGGAGGCCGCCGAGCGCGACGGCCGCCTCAAGCCGGGCGGCACCATCGTCGAGTGCACCTCGGGCAACACCGGGCTCGGCCTGGCCATGGTGGCGGCCATCAAGGGCTACCGCGCGGTGCTGTGCATGCCCGACAAGGTCTCGAGCGAGAAGGTGAACCTGCTCAAGGCCTTCGGCGCCGAGGTGCTGCTGAGCCCGACGGCGGTGGCCCCCGATTCGCCGGAGTCCTACTACTCAGTCGCCAAGCGCATCGCCGCCGAGCGGCCGGGGGCCTTCCTCGCCAACCAGTACTTCAACCCCGCCAATCCCCAGGCCCACTACGACACCACCGGCCCCGAGCTGTGGCGCCAGACCGGGGGCCGGATCACGCACTTCGTCGCCGGCATGGGCACCGGCGGGACCATCAGCGGCACGGCGCGCTATCTCAAGGAGCACGAGCCGCGCGTCCAGGTGATCGGCGCCGATCCGGTCGGCTCGATCCTCAAGCACTACCACGAGACCCACGAGCTGTCGGAGGCCCACACCTACAAGATCGAGGGCGTGGGCGAGGACTTCATCCCCGGCGCCACCGACTTCGCGCTGGTCGACCGCGTCATCGCCTGCTCGGACCGCGACGGGCTCAACACCGCGCGGCGGCTGGCGCGCGAGGAGGCGATCTTCACCGGCGGCTCGGGCGGCATGGCGGTCTGGGTGGCGCTGCAGGTCGCCCGGGACCTGGCCGGCGACGCGCTGGTGGTGGTCATCCTCCCCGACACCGGCGAGCGCTACCTGAGCAAGGTCCACAACGACGAGTGGATGCGCGACAACCATCTGCTCGACCCGAGCGCCAACACCGCGCGCGATCTGCTGAGCGCCAAGTCGCGCCGCGTGCCGGCGCTGCTCTCGGTCCAGGCGGGCGAGCCGCTCAAGCGCGCCCTGGCGCTGGTCGAGCAGCACGACGTGACCCAGATCCCGGTCTTCCGCGGCAGCGAGCTGGTGGGCACGCTCTACGACAGCGACATCCTGCGCGCGGCCCTGGGCGACCCGACGGCGGTGGACAAGCCGGTTGAGGGCTGGATGGCCGCACCGCTGCCGATCGTGACCAGCGCGGAGCCGCTGGAGCGGGTGACGCGCCTGCTCGCCGCCCGCAACCCGGCGGTGCTGGTGCGCGAGGACGGGGCGATGCTCGGCATCCTGACCCGCTTCGACATGCTGCAGTTCATCGCCGGGGGCGAGTGATGGGCGGCGACGCGGCCCTGCCGCCCGACGCGGGCTTCAGCACCCGGGCGATCCACGCCGGCCAGGAGCCCGATGCCGCCACCGGTGCCGTGGTGGTGCCCATCTACCAGACCTCGACCTACGCGCAGGAGGCGCTGGGGCGCAACAAGGGCTACGAGTACGCGCGCACCCACAACCTCACCCGCGCCTCGCTCGAGCGCAACCTGGCGGCCCTGGAAGGCGGCCGGTTCGGCCTCTGCTTCGCCTCGGGGCTCGCGGCCACCAACACGCTGCTGCAGAGCCTCTCGGCCGGCGACCACGTCGTCGCCGGGCACAACCTCTACGGCGGCACGTTCCGCCTCATGGAGCGCGTGCTCAAGCGGCATGGCCTCGCCTTCTCGTTCATCCCGACCACGGATCCGGAGGCGGTCGAGCGCGCCTTCACGCCCGCCACCCGGATGCTGTTCGTCGAGACGCCCACCAACCCGATGATGCAGCTCACCGACATCGCCGCGGTGAGCGAGCGCGCGCACCGGCGCGGCATCAAGGTGGTGGTGGACAACACCTTCATGACCCCGTTCTTCCAGCGCCCGCTGTCGCTCGGCGCCGACGTGGTCATGCACTCGGTCACCAAGTACCTGAACGGCCACAGCGACATGGTGGGCGGGGCGCTGGTCACGAGCGACGAGGCCCTGGCCGAGTCGCTGCGCTTCCTCCAGAACGCGGCCGGCGGCGTTCCCGGCCCGATGGACTGCTGGCTGGCGCTGCGGGGCACCAAGACCCTGGCGGTGCGCATGCAGCGGCACGAGGAGAACGCGCGGGTCCTGGCCCGCGCCCTCGCCGGGCATGCGCGGGTCGCGGCGGTCTTCTATCCCGGCCTGCCGACCCATCCCCAGCACGCGCTGGCGCAGCGCCAGGCCTCGGGGTTCGGCGGGATGATCTCGTTCATCCCCGGCGACGGGAGCCTGGAGGCGGGACGCCGCACCTTCGACCGCTTCCGGATCTTCGCGCGGGCGGAGAGCCTGGGCGGCGTCGAGAGCCTGGTCTGCCATCCGGCGTCCATGACCCACGCCTCGGTGCCGCGCGAGACCCGGCTGGCGATGGGGTTCGCCGACGGCCTGCTGCGCCTCTCGGTCGGCATCGAGGACGCCAAAGACCTATTGGCCGACCTCGAGCAGGCGCTTCAAGGTATTTGATGACTGTGAGTTGGCGGGCCGGGCCGGCCCCAACCGGCCAATCGGGTTGACAACGCGGGGGTGTGACCCTAGCCTACCGCGACGTTTGTCTGGGCCGCCGCGATGTCACCTTCGGCGGGGTCCGGTCGAGCGACCACACTCATGCGCAACGCATGTCGGACGCACGGACGTTGTCAGCCGAGACACCGCTTCCCAGTGGTGTTTTTTGTGTTATTGAATCCCACTGACAATCAGCGCCGCGAACGGGTTGAACCCCGGGGCGGCGGGATCGAGGGGAGGTGAAGTTGAATGCGTAAGTACGCCGCACTGACGTTGGTCGCTCTCCTGGCGCTGAGTTTGGCGATGTTCGTGATGAGCTGCGCCAAGAAGGCCGAGGAGACGCCCGCCGCGACCCAGGAGACCACCACGCCTCCGGCCGAGACGAGCACCATGCCCGAGAGCACGATGGCGGACACCAGCATGGGTCACTGAGCCACGGTCGGGCCGTTCGTGTCTCGTAGACCACAAGGGGAGGGGAGGAACCGACTCGTTCGGGGACTTCCCTCCTTGCTGTTCATGGTCGCAGGCCGCTCGCTTGGGCCCCTCGGGCCCGCCCGGGGCGTTCCGACCCCGTGGCCGCCCCCGGTCTCACGGCGCCTCGGGCCAGCGGAACGGCGCTCGGGGCCCCGGTTTGGCGCAACCTGCGGCCCCTCCGTCGCGTAGTCGAGCCATCCCAAGGAGGGCTCAGAACGTGAGATGGCGCTGGTGGGTGGTGGTGGCGGTGCTCCTCGTCCCCGGGCGTCCGGCCCGAGCCGACGATGTCTGGCGGGAAGAGAGCCAGAAGACCGTCGAGGTGAGGGGATTCGCCACCGTCGAGATCGACAACGCCCGCGGCCGGGTGGACCTGGTCCCGAGCCCCGACGGGCGCCTGCACATCACCGCCCTCAAGATCGTCCGGTCGGGCCGCCAGGAGCAGGCCCGGGACCTGGCGCGTCGGATCGTCGTCGAGGCCGGGATGCGCGGCGACCGCTATCGCGTCGAGGTCCGCTACCAGCCGCGTCACATCCGCATCGGCCTCGGGGACCTGTTCTCCTTCGACTCGCATAAGTTCCCCCGCTACGAGGTGCGCGTCACGGCCGAGGTGCCGGCCGGGCTCGCGACGGTCGTGCGCGAGAGCAGCGGCGACATCCACTCCGAGGGCGTCCGGGGGCCACAGGTGCTGCGGAGCACCAGCGGCGACGTCGAGGTCCTGTCGGCCGGCGACCGGGTCGAGGTGTCCACCAGCAGCGGCGACGTGAGCGCCGACGGGTTGCGCGCCGCCCGGGTGAGCAGCACCAGCGGCGACCTGGTGCTTGAGCAGGCGGCCGGTCCGCTGGTGGCCACCACCAGCAGCGGCGACATCACCGTGCGCTCGGCCGGCGACAGCCTCTCGCTCTCGAGCGTGAGCGGCGACATCAAGGCCGATCGCGCCCCGCGCGGGCTGCGCGCGGAGACCTCGAGCGGCGACGTGGTGGCCCGCGCCGTCTCGGGCAGCGTCCGGGTGGGCACGGCCAGCGGTGAGGTGGCGCTCGGCCTGCGCGAGCCCGTGACGGGCGTGGAGGTGGGCACCTCGAGCGGCGAGGTCCGGCTCGACCTGGAGCCCCGCGTCCGGTGCATGCTCGATCTCAGGACCTCGAGCGGCTCGCTGCGCGTGGCGCTGCCGATGGAGATGAGTCGCGTCTCGCGCCGGAGCCTGACCGGCACCATCCGCGGCGGCAAGACCGCCGTGAACCTGCATACCGTTTCGGGGGATATCAGCGTGTCGGGAGGAGGTGACTGAACGTGCGCAAGACGACGGTGCTGCTCGTGATCGCCGGCCTGTTCGGAGTGGCCGTCTCGCTGGCGACCTTGGGGCTGCTCAGTTGCCCCCGCCGCGGACACGCCCTCGCGCACGCGGTGGCGGGCCTGGGGCCCGCCCCGGCGGCGGCCCAGGAGGCGATGCAGTTCCGGCCGGTGCCGGCCGAGAGCGTCCCGGACCTGCCGAGCCGGCGCGCGCGCCGCGCCGCGTCCGCCCCCGCCCCCGCGGCCACCCCGCCGGCGCCCGTGGCGCCCGTGGCGCCCGAGGAGCCCGAGAGTCCTGAGCCTCCCACGACGCCGACCGCTCGCCCGGCCGTCGAGATCGGCGGTCACAGCCGCTCGGGCGACGTGGTGCGCTTCGGCTCCGACATCCACGTCAGCGAGGGCCAGACCATCGACGGTGACGTGGTGGCGATGGGCGGCGACGTGCGCGTGGACGGGCGGGTGGAAGGCGACGTGGTGGCGATGGGCGGCGACGTCATCTTGAGCTCGACCGGCGACGTCGAGGGCGAGGTGGTGACCCTGGGCGGGCATCTGCGCGAGTCCCCCGGCTCGCACGTCGGCGGCCAGCGGGTGACCGCGGGCGGGGTGCCGCGCGGCATGTTCGGGGCGCCGTTCCTGGGCCTCCTCGGGCTGGTCGGCTCGGGGCTCAAGGCCGCCTGGGCGATCGCCAAGATGGTCATCATGCTGCTGATCGCCTGGGGCTTCACCCAGCTGGCGCCGATGCGCACCCGCACCGCCTTCGACGCCGTGAAGCGCGAGGCGCTGATGTGCTTCGGCATCGGGCTGCTGGCCTGGGCGCTCATCATCCCGTCGATCCTGGCGCTGGTGCTGGTGGTCGCCATCCTGTGCATCACCATCATCGGCATCCCGATCGCGCTCGCGGTGGTGCTGGCCTACGTGCTCGGCATGATGATGCTGGTGCTGTGGGGTTACGTGGTGGGGGCCGCGGTGCTGGGCGAGCGGCTGTCGCGCCAGCTGGGCCGCAGCGCCGCCTCGCTGACGCTGATGGCGGCGTGGGGCATCGTGGCGGTCACCTCGATCCGCGTGGTCGGGCACCTGTTCGGCGGCCTGCCGATGGGCGGGTTCCCGGGCGGCATGCTGGTGCTGCTGGCGACCGTGCTCGGCTGCGCGCTCACCACCATCGGCGCGGGCGCGCTGCTGCGCACGCAGTGGCGGCGCGAGACGCTGGACCAGTGGTGGCCCGGGCGCGCGGCCGCCCCGGCGGGTGGAGCGCCGCCGACCCCGCCGTCCGCACCACCGCCGGCCGCGCCGCCGGCGCCGGGTGGCGCCCCGCCGCCGGCGTGGACCGACATCCCGCCGCCGCCGATGCCGGCCGGGGATCCGCCCCCGCCGGTCGCCTGACCGCGATCGGAGCGTCCCACCCGCGGACGCTCCGATCCCGACGCGACCCGGCAGCCGGGCGGACAATCGGCTAGTGTCCCGGCCTCGTCCGCCGCAGCCTCGGACCGCGGACCAGGAGGTCGAGCCGGGTGACCCAGTCGCTGTGGATGATGTGCCTGCTGCTCTTCCTCGAGGGCGGCACGCTGTCGTTCCTCACCACCCCGACGTTGATCTACTACGGCCGCTCCCACGAGCCGTGGATGGTGGGGCTGCTGGGCAGCGCCGCGAGTGCCGCCGGCAGCGCCCTCCAGCTGCTGCTGCTGCGCTGGGCGCTCTCCAGCCGGCACCGCTGGATGCAGCGCTTCATCCCGTCGCGTGAGAAGGTCGAGGGGGTGATCCGCCAGTATCCCTCCACCTCGTTCCTGGCCCTGCTGCTGGCGCGCGCGACCCCGTTGCCCGACGCGCCGCTCAAGGTGGTCGCGGCGGTGGTCGAGTATCCCGTGACCCGCTACTCGCTCGCGGTGTTCCTCGGCTCCCTGCCCTACTTCTACGTCCTGGCGCTGCTCGGCCGCGCGCTGCGGCGCGCCCAAGACCTGCACATCCCGACCTGGGTGCAGGTCGCCGCCGTGGCCGTGATCGTGGTCGGATTCCTGGTCGACCACCTCCGCCGGCGCATGAAGAAGGCCTCGTGAAGCGGCGCGGGCGGGCGCCGGTCGGGGGTGCGGTGCCGCGAGTCGAGGTCTCGCCCCGCCCGCCTTCGGCGGTGGGGATCGACACCGGCGGCACGTTCACGGACTTCGTCGCCCTGGTCTCGGGCCGGTTGGTCGCCTTCAAGCTCCCGTCCACGCCGCGGGCCGCGGAGCGGGCGGTCCTCGCCGGCCTGGCGCGGCTCGGCGCGACGCGGGCGAGCCGGGTGCGCCACGGCTCGACCGTGGCCACCAACGCGCTGCTGGAGCGCAAGGGGGCGCGGGTGGTGCTGCTCACCACCGCGGGATTCGAGGACCTGCTCGAGATCGGCCGCCAGGACCGCCCCGACCTCTACACCCTCTCGCCCCATCGCCTGCCACCGCTGGTGCCGGCCGCCCGGCGCCTGGGTGTCCCCGAGCGCATCGGGCCCCACGGCGAGCGCTGGCAGACGCTGAGTCCCACGGCCGTACGCCGCGCGGCCCGCGCGGTTGGCACCCGGCGGCCCCAGGCGGTGGCGATCGGTCTGCTCCACGCCTACGCCTGGCCCGCCCACGAGCGCCGGCTGGCCCGCGCGCTGGCCTCCCTCGGCGTCCCGGTCACCTGCTCGAGCGCCATCGCCCCCGAGTACCGCGAGTACGAGCGCCTGGCCACCACCGTCACCAACGCGTACCTGGCGCCGCGGGTCGCGGGCTATCTCGGCCGGCTCGCCCGCGGCACCCGCGCCCGGCTCGAGGTCGTGCTCTCGCACGGCGGGACCGCCCCGCCGCGGGCGGCGGCCCGCGAGCCGGTGCGACAGCTCCTCTCGGGGCCGGCGGCCGGACTCAAGGCGGCGCGCGACGTGGCGCGCGCCTGCGGTTGGGAGGAGGCGTTGACGCTCGACGTGGGCGGCACCTCGACCGACTGCGCGTTCGTCGCGGGCGAGCTGCCGCGGCGGCGCGGGCGCGAGGTCGCGGGCTTCCCGGTGCTGCTCCCGCTGCTCGACGTGCACACCGTGGGCGCGGGCGGGGGCTCGATCGCGCGCGTCGAGCCGGGCGGCCTGCTGAGCGTGGGACCCGAGAGCGCCGGGGCCGACCCCGGCCCGGCCTGCTACCGCCACGGCGGGCCCGCGACCGTGACCGACGCGCTGGTGGTGCTGGGGCGCATCCCCGGCGCGGCCT
>VBPB01000104.1 GCA_005893365.1 Candidatus Eiseniibacteriota bacterium | reverse complement strand
CCGGGACGCGCTATCTGGAGTTGTCGCTCACCGAGAGGGTGGTATGAAGCTCCCCATCTATCAGGTCGACGCCTTCACCGGAACCGTCTTCAAGGGCAACCCGGCCGCCATCTGCCCGCTGGAGCGCTGGCTGCCCGAGGCGACCATGCAGTCGATCGCCGCCGAGAACAACCTGGCCGAGACCGCGTTCTTCGTCCCGCGCGCCAACGGCGGCGCGGATGGCGCCGACTACGACCTGCGCTGGTTCACGCCCGAGGTCGAGATGGATCTCTGCGGCCACGCCACCCTGGCCTCGGCCTTCCTGGTGTTCACCCAGCTCGAGCCCAAGCGGGGCGCGGTCACCTTCCACACGCGCAGCGGGCCCTTGACCGTGAGCCGTGACGGCGAGCGGCTCAAGATGGACTTCCCGTCCCGGCCGCCCGCCCCGTGCGAGGCCCCGGCCGGTCTGGCCGAGGCGCTGGGCGGGGCGCCGCGCGAGGTGCTCCAATCGCGCGACCTGCTGGCCGTGTTCGGCGCGGAGACCGAGGTGCGGGCCCTCGAACCCTCGTTCGACCGCATCCGAGCACTCGGCGTCCACGCCGTGATCGCCACCGCGCCCGGGAGCGGCGAGGTGGACTTCGTCTCGCGGTTCTTCGCGCCGTCGGTCGGCGTCCCCGAGGACCCGGTCACCGGCTCGGCCCACTGCACCCTCGTGCCCTACTGGGCGAAGCGCCTCGGCAAGAAGGCCTTGCGGGCCCGCCAGGTCTCGGCGCGCGGCGGCGACCTGCTCTGCGAGGACCTGGGGGAGCGGGTCACCATGGCCGGACAGGCCGTGAAATACCTCGAGGGCACGATCGAGGTCTGAGGGGGCGCCCCCCCGGGCCGGCGCGTCCCGCCGGGTCGCTTCCAACCTTCCAGCCGCCCGGGCCGTCTCAGCGTTCATGGAGGTCGCGCCCCCTGCGGCTCCCTCGATGGTTCCGCATTCGCTCGAGGAGGTGTCCAATGCCCATCCGCCCGAACCCGCGGCCCCGCCCGCCTGCGGCCGCTCTCGCCCCGGCCTTGTCCGTCGCCGCCGTGCTTCTCCTCCTGCCCGCCGGCTCCTGGGCGGGCTCGCGGACCTCGACCACGACGTGGTCGAGCGGATCGAGCGAGCGGCGCAGCGAGACCCGCAGCCAGACGCCCCACGGTTACGCCTACACGACCAGCGACGACGAGGCCGACGGCGACGCGGGCAGCCCCCGGGGGATCGATGCCTGGACGTTGTCACGCAACCACGGCCATTGGCGCGACACCAATGGCTCGGAACGTGACTGGCAGGACGCCCAGGACGCCATCGATCGCATCGATGGCGATGTGTTCTGGTTCCGGCACGGGACCGACCGCTACCTGGTCACGGACGCCGCCGCGCTCCGCCAGATCGCCGAGATCTTCGCGCCCCAGGAGGAGCTGGGGAAGCGCCAGGGCGAGCTGGGCCGGCGTCAGGGTGAGTTGGGCAGGCTGCAGGGCGACCTGGGACGCAAACAGGGCGAGCTGGCGCGCATCCAGGCCCAGATCAGCCGCGTCCAGGCGGTGGTGGCACTCCAGCGCGCGCGCCGGGCCGTGCGCGGCGACGACCAGGACGTGGTCGAGACCGACCGCGCCGAGATGGAGCGCGCGCAGCGCGAGGCGAACGAGTTGCAGGACGAGCTGGGAGCCCAGCAGAGCCGGCTCGGCGAACGCCAGTCCGCCCTGGGTGCCCAGCAGGCGGAGTTGGGGCGCGAGCAGACGCGCGTGGCGAAGGAGGTCACCGCCGCCCTCGCCAAGCTGACGCGCGAGCTCATCGACGACGGCCGGGCGAATCGCGTCGACCGCTGAGTCGTTGACGGGCCCGGCACTCCGGGCGGTGGCCCCTGAGTGTGCAGGGGCCACGCTCGGTCGCCGGGGTCGACGACATCACGGTGCTGCTGGCGCGGCGGGTGCCCCGCTCGTGGGTGCGGCGCCCTACCGGAGCGGTGGTTGATACGAAACTGACTTGACGAGTTCGGGCGCTCGCGCGGCGGCGCCTCGCCTCCGTTCCTCTCGGTCGCCACGCGCAGGAGCTGCTGGGGCACGCGATCGCGGCCGGGGACCTCGGGCGGCCGGGGCGCGGGCGGCGACGCAGACGTGATCGTTGAACCTCTGCGCCCATGAGCGCCGAGGCCCGCCCGGCTAGGACTTTGGAGGCCGGGTCGCCCGTTGCCGCGGCACGGGGGACCTCGTAGAGTCCGGCCCATGCCACCCACCTACGGCAACGGCAAGATCTGCTACATCGAGGTGCCGGCGCTCGACCTCCGCCGGTCCGCCGAGTTCTACCAGCAGGCCTTCGGCTGGCAGATCCGTCAGCGCGGCGACGGTTCGACCGCGTTCGACGACGGGGTGGGACAGGTGAGCGGCACCTGGGTGCTCGGCCGTCCGCCCGCCGGCACGCCCGGCTTCATGATCTACATCATGGTGGACAGCGTCGCCGCGACCCTCGATCAGATCCTGGCGCTGGGCGGCGAGCTGGTGCAGCCGATCGGGGTGGACGCGCCCGAGATCACCGCCCGGTTCCGGGATCCGGGCGGGAACGTGGTCGGCCTCTACCAGCGCCCCACGGCGTAGGAAGAACCACGGTTCCTCGGGGGCGCCCGCCGCGGGCTCACCCGCGCTTGAGCCGCTTCAGGTCCTTCTTGGCGTCGTCGAGGTCCGGCTTGAGCTGCAGCGCGGTCTCGACCTCCTGGAGCGCCTCGGCGCGCCGACCCTGCTTCTCGATCGCCAGGCCCAGCCGCCAGTGCGCGTGGGCGAGCGTGGGCCCGCCCGGCTCGGGCTCCTGCGTCATGAACTTGCGGAAGCCGCGCTCGGCGCGCGCGGGCTCATGGTCGTCCGCGAGCAGCGTGCGCGCGGCCTGGTAGCACGGGCCGAGGTTGTCCGGCACCGCGCGCTCCGCCTCGGCCAGCGTGCGGTCGAGATCGTCCCAGCGCTGCAGATGAGCGTCGAGATGGGCCAGCACGTACCACGCCCCGACCCGCCCCGGGTTGATCGCCAGCGCCGCGCGCGCCTGCTGCTCGGCCTCGTCCCATTTCTTCTGGTCGTCCCCGAGGCAGAAGCGGGCCAGCGCCAGGTGCGCGGCGTAGCTCTTGGGATCGGCGCTCACCGCCTGGCGGAGCGCCTCCTCGCCGCGCGCCCGCTGCTTGTCGTGGAAGGCGAGGTCGGCCTGCGCCAGCCGCCCGCGCGCGGCGTCGAGGGTCACCAGCGTCTCGGCCAGGGCCGCGGCATGCTTGTCGCTGCCGCCGGCGATCCCCGGGGCCTGAGAGTAGAACTGGATCAGGCCCTCGATCGCGTCGATCTGGCGCGGGTCGAGCGCCAGCGCCGCCTCGGCCTCGCGCTTGAAGCGCTTGGCCAGGCCCAGTTGCTTGAGGATCCCGGCGTGCTGGGCGAGCGAGCCGACGCACCCGGCGACCTGGTAGCGGTAGGCCGCGTTCCGGGGCGCCAGCGCCGCGGCGCGCTCCGCCAACGGGAGGGCGGCCTTCGCGTCGCCCAGCTGGAGGGTCAACCGCGAGCGCAGGTAGAGCGTGGCGGGGTCGTCGGGGCTCGTGGCCTCGCGCGCCTCGATCAGGGCGCGGGCCCGTTTGAAGTGCCCGGCGTCCAGGAGGGCGAGCGGATCGTCGGCCGCGAGCGCGGCGGTGGAGACGAAGGCCAAGGCGAGCAGCAGCGAGGCCAGGCGGAGTGTCGGCGGGCGAAGCACGGGATCTCCTCTCACGTCATCGCCATCATCACCGTGGGCGCGACGCTGGGTGCGAGTAATCCCTCAGGCGAGGCGCCCAATGCGATGATCGTAGAGGCTGCGGACGAATCCGGGAATGGCGCGTCTCGTGGGGTGTTGGCTGTGACGACAACGCTGCTTCCAGAAGGAGCGGTACGCCTTTTTCTGTTCGATGTCTCGGGCGTAGGATAGCAGCGATCAGGGGAAGCGCGGGGCAGCGGCTCGTGTGGGACGGCATGGACAGCGCGGGCGCTCCCGTCCCGACCGGCATCTACTTGTGGCGCCTGCAAGGAAGCAGAGGAGCTGAGCAACAGGGAAGGCTTGTGATCACGCGATGAGACCGATCCGGAACTCCTTCCATAGGCTGGTATGGTTCCTAGTTCTCCTCGCGATGCCGGGCGCTCGTTCTGTCGAGGCCGACTGCGTCTTGGTCAGCAACGGTCTCGACCCGCTCTCCTGGAACGGATCGGCGAGCACCCTGCTCGGCGAGGCGATCGGCCAGACCTTTCTCGCCCGCGACACGCTTATGACCATACTCACGGTCTGGCGTCCGCCCAACACCCGCAGCGTGATCGGCGCCCACCTGTACATCACCGCCGTGGACACTACCTGGACACCGGCCCGTCCGGATGTTCACCAGATTCTGCTCAACGGTCCAACAGTTCGGGTCTATGACAGTGATCCTCCCGGACAGTTGATCCAGATGGACTTCGTGCTGAACCCGCCGCTCGCATTGCCCCGGCCGGGGCTCTACGCTTGGTTCCTGCAAGCGGAGGACTGCTGGCAAGGTGAGCCGTGGATAATCACTGCGAGGGACGACAACCCTTACCTCTACGGCATCTATTGGTACACGGGGCGCGTGGATCATCCGTGCTATCTGCGCGACGTAGCAGGTGGTACGGAAACGACCGACCTGATCTTTCGGATCGAATACTGCCGTCCTGATCCCACACCGGTTCGAGGTGATTCCTGGGGACACGTGAAGGTGATCTACCGCTGAAACGGAGTGACGTTCCTCATCTCAGTAATTCAAGGTAGTTCGAGTTGTCGACCGCGTACACCGACGTACCCGTCACGATCACCATCGCCGGCCGCGCGACGAACATCACCCGTGGCGCCGGGGGCGCGTTGGAGATGCCGATCGAGAAGCCGAAGTACGTGCTGGACCCGACCGAGTCGTAGGGGGCGCACGAGACGGCGAGCAGCAGCAGCGACAGTCAGATGATGGGTCGCTTCATGAGTGGCTCCTTTCCGGCCGGCGCAGTCGCTGACGTGACCGCTGTGGCCGAGACCGCGGCCCGGGAGCCACGCGCAGCAGCGCGCGTGCCACGGGGCCGTCCGGCACATGTCAACGGCGGACCGCCCACGGCGTTCGGGTGCGGTCGTGGCGCGGGGCGGCCGGCGCGCGCGCCGGGCGCGATGGCATCCCTTACAACCGCCAAAGCAATGCGGGAGCGCGTCGGGATGGGCGCGAGTTTCTTGACGCTTGGCGCATCGGCCTGCCGATGAGCGACATAGGGCGGCGGTGCGGCGCCGGCACGCATCGTGCGACAAAACGGCAGGCTGCGGTGGGGGCGGCGATGTGAAACGATGCATGCCGCGCCCATTTAGGCATCGAGTGTCTGCCGCTCCCCGGCGCATCCCCGCGGCCGGTCGTGCCCCGGGGGCCCCCTCATCACTGCGAAGGAGGATGACATGAGACGAGGATGGATCCTGGCGGTCGCGCTGCTGGCGTTGGCGCTGCCGCAGCTGGTGTATGCGCAGACGCGTTCCGCCGCCGCCCGTGGTGCTGCGCTCGGAGCCGCGCCTGGTCATGGTGGACGACGTCTACGTGGTCGATGACGACCGCTGCGACGACGACATGTTCCAGCAGAGCGGGGCGTGGTGGCGCATGCACGGCGGCGACTGGTACCGGGCGAGATCGTGGCGTGGCCCCTGGTACGCGGTCGACGTTCGGTATGTCCCGCGTCCCATCCTCGTGGTGCCGGAGCGCCGCTGGAAGCACCGCAACGAGCGCTGGGCGTGGGCCGCGCGTGACGATGGCTGGTACCGCGGGCACGACCGGGACTGGCGCGACCATGACCGCGATGAGCACGGCCACGACCGGGACCACGGCAAGCACGGCCACGGTCACGGCAAGCACGGCCACGGTCACGACGACGACTGAGGCCGGCGGCCAAGCGTAGGAGCCCACGGCCGGGCGGGGTCAGCGACCCTGCCCGGCCGTTCTTCATGGTCCGGGTGAACCCCCCGGGACACCGCGGCCCCGCCGGACCCCGCCGTGACGGGCCCGCTCGGGCGCAACCGATTGCCACGTCTCTCGGACCGGGCCTGACCCGGGGCGGCATACGACCTGCTCTTCCCTCCCGGCGAAGCGCGCGATGGCCGCGCGCACGGCCCACCGAACCGGAGAGCGTCCATGTCGGGTCAGGTCGGACAGACGCAAGCCCCGGACGGGCCGGGCGCGCAGCCCGTGCACCTCGTCACCGACGGGCCACGCTCCCCCCACCTGCCGCCGCACGCGCCGCGCGTCGCGACGGTCCCAAGCGAGAGGACCATCATGAAGAAGGCCGGCACCATCCTGATCGCCAGCGTCCTGGCCACGCTCATCGCGAGCGCGGCGTTCGCCGGCACCCCCCGCGAAGAGCGCCGCGAGGCGCGGCAGCACGCCCGCATCGTCCAGGGCCGGCGCAACGGCCAGCTCACCCGGCCGGAGGCGATGCGCCTGCGCGCCGGCCAGCGTCGCATCCATCGCGCGGAGCGTCGCGCCGACCGGGACGGCTTCGTGGCCCGCGCCGAGCGCCGGCGCATCGAGCGCATGCAGGATCGCCAGCGCGCGCGCATCTACCGGCTCAAGCACAACGCGCGTCACAGCGTCTGACGCGGCGGCGGGTCCCAAGCTCACGCGAGCCCCGGCGAGGAGACCGCCGGGGCTCGTCGCGACTAAGGGAGCAGAAGGCGTGGGCCCGCGCCTACCACTTGGCAGGCTTCGTCAGCATTGTTCCGTCTGCGAGCGGAAATGGATTTGGAAGCTGATGGTCGACATAGGCGCGACTCTTCACCCGGAAGCTTCGACCGGGGCATAGACTCTTGAGCTCGAAGCTCAACCTCTTGTACGGCGAGAGTAGGTAAACCTGCTTCGCCGGAAAAAGGGCTTGAGCGGATCGGACGGCAGGGGCCAAATCGCTGTCACCAGTGACCATCACGGCCACGTCGCAGAGATCCCGGAAGAACACTTCACAGTCGCGCGAAGGCATTCGATGTACGTGCGGTGCCTCTTGGTTACATCCGGGTCCAGCGCGAGCCTATAGGCGGCAAGGGCGGAGAAATAGAAGATGTCCTGCAATGCTGCTCCGCCCCCGATTTGCGCAAGATAGCTCGCGCACATTGAGCGGATGTCGAGCCACTTCGTGGACACCCTTCCCAGGTCGAGGCTGGCGACGCAAAGGGAGTGGTAGAGATTGAACCCGTCGATGAGGAAGGTGGTGCGGCGCAATCCAGCCATCAAACCCCCAAAAAACGAAAAACCCCCAGGGCCGCAGCCCTGGGGAACCAGCGAGCCTCTTGAGAGGCCCCACTGGCGTTGACGCAAAGAATATCGGGGAATTCTCTCGGAAACTCAAGCGAAATGATGGCCTGCACGCTGTGACATGCCACACAACAGCTTCCGAGGCCTCACCGCACGACGCTGACCCGTGTCGCTGCGTGCTGACCGTCCTGCGTGAGGCGCACCAGGTAGATGCCGGTGGGCAGCCGGGCGCCGCCCAAGACCTCGAGGGTCTGGGTCCCCGCGCCGCTCACCGTGCGTCCGGTCACGCGCCGGCCGGCCACGTCCAGCAGCTCGAGGCTCGCGGGGGCACTCCCCGGCAAGGCGAACGAGACCCAGATCTCGCGGTCGGCGGGATTGGGCCGCACGCCCGCGAGGGTCAGCGCCGGGCCGGCGGTGAGCGGCACGTCGACCGGGACCTCCTCGCTGAACGTCTCGCCCATCCCGTCGGCGAGGCCGAGGCGATAGTGGTAGTGGGCGCCCGCCGTGACCGTGGCGTCCTCGGCGACCAGCAGGCCGTCCGCGCCGGGAGCGATCGGCCCGAGTGCCACCCACCCGCCCACGTCCGCGCGGCGGTAGACCGTGGCGGTCGGGATCGCGCCCTGGGCGACGCGCCAGGTGATGCGGGCGAGGTCGGGCCGCGCATGGGTCGAGCGCAGGGCCGCCACGCCCGCGATCGCGATGCGGGCCATGTACACGTCCGGGTCGGGGTTGCGCCCGTCGCCCCAGAGGGCGTAGACCCCCTCGGGGTCGGCGAACAGCGTGTTGTAGTCGCCCTCGTTGGGGGCCAGGTTGCTCGTGGTCCCGGTCCAGTCGCTCAGCGCGCTCGAGACCGCGACGCCGTCCGGCCACGAGTCGCCGTGGTCGGTGGAGCGCGTCACGTAGGTCATCGACGCCCCGGCGCAGAGGCCCGCGGGCGCGTCCCGCCAGTCATACCAGGAGGCGAACACGTCTCCGCTCGGCGTCACCGCCACCTCGGGGAGCCAGTCGTCGTAGCGCGGGGGCTCCTGGTTCACGCGCTCAGGCTCGTTCCAGTGGAGGCCGTCGTCGGAGCAGGCGGTGAACACGTCGCGATGGTCCCGCGCCCGCTCGCCGCCCGGCACGTCGATGCCGGTGTGGATGCGATAGCCCCCGACCCCCGCCGGGGTGCCTGGGTCGGGGTTGAGCGAGGCCACGCGCAGGGTGTAGGTGCCGGTGCTCGGCAGCGTGAAGACGATGAGCCCCGCGGCGTCGTTGAGGCCGCCGGCGCCGGTCTCGCAGAAGGCGAGCCGCGTGGCGCCGTCGCTGCAGAAGAGCCGGAACGAGGCGTCGAGCGTCGGGCTGGTGAGCGAATCGAGCTCGCAGATGATGGTCTCGCCCTGCGTGCCGTCGAACCGCCAGTAGTCGAAGTCGTTGACCGTGGCGATGGCGCCGGTCAGCGTGCTGCCGAGCGTGAACGGCGTGGCCGTGGCCGGGCTGTCGTTGGCCTCGCTCTCGGCGACGGTGCCGCTGGTGCCGAGCCGGTCGTCGTAGAAGTCCAGCGACTCGTTCCAGGTCAGGAACACCCGCCCGCGGTGCGAGCCCTCGCTCCGGTCCACCGCGAGGCCCGGGAAGGTGATCCCCAGGCCGCGGTTGAATCCCGGCGCCCCGGAGCCGAAGTTGCTGTAGAGCGAGACCGCGGTGACCTCGGACTCCCAGAAGGTGCCGTCGGCGACGCCGCGGCGCACGCGCAGGTAGTCCAGGTCCCGGGTGCCGACCGCGACCCAGGTCGCCCACACCTCGCCCGCCGGGCCCACCTCGATGCGCGGTCCCTGGACCCGGCCGGCGTCCCCGGGCGAGGACAGGACGAGCGGCGCCGACCACGGCAGCAGGTTGTCGCTGGGGTTGCGCGAGAACTCGATCCGGTTGGTGAGCAGCCGGCCGCCGAGCACGGTGAACCGGGAGTAGGAGAGGTAGAGCCGCCCCGACGCCGAGTCCACCGCGAGCCATTCCTTGTCGAAGACGACGCCGGCGTCGGCCCCCGAGACGACGAGGCGCGGCGTGCCCCACACCAGTCGCCCGTCCACGAAGGTGCCCTTCACCACGCCGATGCCGTTGGTGAACGGGGTCGGCTCGCACAGCGCCGAGAAATAGAAGGCGCCGGTCTGCGGGTTGACGGCGATCTGCGGGTCGCTGTTCCACAGGCGGATGCCGCCCGTGGTCGGCGGGCTGCCGCCGTCCACCCAGGTGGCGCCACCGTCGGTCGAGTACCCGAAGCCCTGGGTGCTGGAGCCGTCCTCGAAGCCCTCGCCGTCGTTCCAGGCGGCGACCAGAAGATTGCCGTGGACCCCGACCGACACTTCGCTCTGGGCGGCGGACGGGGCGTCGCCGGCGCGCAGGTTGACGATCCGGTCGATCACCGCCGCCGGGCCGGTCGCGGGTTTCCCCGCCGCGCCGAGCGGCGGCCGCCCAGGCGGCGGATCCGGCGGCTCGCGGCGCGGCGCCGGGCGCAGGCGCAGGCCGGCGGTGGATGCGGCCGCCGGCGGCGATGCCGTGCGCGCGACCTTCCCGCGCCGGCGCGCGCGGTAGCGCTCGGCGCGGCGCTGGGCGCCGCGCATCATGAAGCGCAGCTCCATCCGCTTGAGCGCGGCGGCATGCGATGCCAGCGCGTCCTCCGCGGTCGCGGCGGCCGGGACGCACGCCACGAGCAGGGCCGCGAGCAGCGGCCGGAACAGGCGCCTCATGACGTCAGTCTCGCACAAACGGCCCGGCGAGGGTCATCGCGCCACACGGCCCACGACGTAGGCCAGCCATCCCGACTGGTTCTCGAACCGGTCGCGGCGCGAGTACGAGGCCAGCGCCTGGCCGGCCGCGTCGTCCCAGTCCTGGACGTACACCGCGGCGTCGTCGAATCCCGCCTCCGCGAGTGTCTCGCGGAGCTCGGGGAGCGTCCACATGCGCCAGTCGTAGCTGAACGCGCGCGGGATCCGGCGCCCGTCGCGCAGGCGGAAGTGGATGTGGCAGCGCAGCGCGTGGTCCACGGGGTTGAATGAGACCTGCTCCCACTCGAAGGTGAAGGGCGGGATGCGCTCGCCCGCGGGGCCGCGGCTCGCGGCGACCCGCGAGGCCTCGACCAGGGCCTGCGCGGCGTCGTTGCCGCCGAAGGCGTCGAGCAACAGCATGCCGCCCGGGTTGAGCGAGCGCCGGGCGGCGGTGAAGTAGGCGCACAGCGCGCGGCGGGTCTTGAACACCCAGTAGGAGAAGTTGAGCGCGGTGACCACGTCGACCCGCGGCCGCGTCACGACCCGCGCATCCGCCTGGAACAGCGTGACCCGCGCCGCGGCCTCGCCCAGAGCGGGCAGGCGCCGGCGGCGGGCCCAGGCCAGCGTCGGGCCGTGCAGGTCCACGGCGCACGCGTGCCGGTCGGGCGCGCTCGCCGCCCATCCGCAGGCGAGGGCGGCGGTGCCGCAGAAGTCCTCGCGCAGCAGCGTCGGCCGCCGCCGGCGTCCGCCGCCGTAGATCTCCTCCAGGTGCTCGAGGTCGAGCGCCACGTGCTGCACGGCGGCGGTGTAGAGCAGGTGGCGGTCCGGCAGGGGCTCGCCGGTACTACGGCGCCGTGGCGCCTCAACTCGGGATGGTGTCGGCATGGGCCTCCGTGGGGGGGAAGACGACGTCACGCGCGGCACCCCGCAGGTCGATGTGCAGCGCCTCGGCCGGCGGCAAGGCTTCGGGTGCCAGCCGGCCTCTGGCGATCATCGCCCGCCCGATGAAGTGCATCTGGGCCCGCTCGAACGGCCGCAGCGTCCCGTCCGCCTCCAGGCGGTAGCGCCACTTGGTCGGCGCCGGGACCACGGTGGCCAGGAACAGCGCCTCGTCGACGGTGAGACGCCCGGCATCATGCCCGAAGTAGTAGTGCGCCGCCTCGTCGGCGCCGTGGACGTCCGGCCCCCACTCGATGATGTTGAGGTAGATCTCGAGCATCCGCTCCTTGGTGAGCCAGGTGAGGTGCTCGAGCACCCACGCCAGCACCACCTCCTGGGCCTTGCGCGACAGCGTGCGCGCGTGGCCGAGGTAGAGGTTGCGCGCCAGCTGCATGGTGATGGTCCCGGCGCCGCGGCGATACGAACCGGCCCGCGCGTTGGCGGCGATCGCCCCGCGCACCGCCTCGGTGTTGAACCCGCGGTGGCGGAAGAAAGCGCCGTCCTCGTTGGTCACCACGGCGTTCACCAGCAGCGAGTCGACGGCGGCGAGCGGGCGATAGTGGGGATTGGCGGGCGAGAGGTCCCGCTCGACGATGCGGTCGTGCGGCAGATGGATGCGCGCCGTGAACGGTTGGTCGAGGCTCAAGAGGTCGAGGCGCGAGGCGGCCGCGTCGATGCGGAGCCCGTGCGGCGTGACGTCCGCGGCGAAGGCGACGCTGTCGGGGCGCTCCAGGTCGAGGTCGAGGCTCACGCGCTGGGCGTACCAGCCGCGCACCACGAGCCCGGCGAGCGGGCCCAGCACCGCGGCCGGCAGGCTCGCGCGCCACTGCGCCGCGGTGAGGCTGTCGGCGGCCGCGACCAGGCGGACGCGCGGCCCCGAGCGCTCGAACGCCCCGCCCAGCCGGAAGCGGACGGTGCCGACGGTGACGCGCGTCGAGTCGGCGAGCAGGACCCGGCCGAGCCGGCGCTCCTGGGTGAGCGCGCCGTCCACCGTGATGCGTAGCGGCTCGGGCCTGGCCCCCGGTACCGAGGGGATGTCGAAGCGCACGCCGCCCGAGAGGCGGTCGTCGTGCTCGTAGGCGAACGAGGCCTCGAACGGCACCGCGCGCTCGCCCAAGAGCGCGCCGGCCGCGGCCAGCCGCACGCCGTGCGCCGAGGGCGCCAGGTCGAGCCAGCGGAGCGTGAGCCCGGCGCCGGGCTCGGCGTCGTCCTCGCGCGGGCCGGTGGTGATCGCGACATCGCTCAGCGACAGGCGGGGGAGCCGGCGCGCCGGGGCGGCCAGCAGCCGGACCAGCGAGCGCGCGGCACCGCGCAGCCGCTCGGCGCGCTCGCGGTCCCCCGGGCGCGAGCCGGGCTCGGGCGGCTCCTCGGCCTCGAGCGAGTCGGCGTCGGCGCTTGGCCGCGCGGCGAGGCGCGCGCGCGCGTGCGCGACCATGACCCGGCCCACCCGCGGGTGGAGCAGGAGCAGCGACCACGGGTCGAGGCCGACCTCGAGCGTGCGGACCGAGAGCAGCGTGTCGCCGTCGGCGCGGCGCGTGATGGTGAGCTCGCGGAACGCGGCCTGGGGGGCGGGACCCACCGCCAGCGCCTGCCAGTCGACGGCGAGCCCGCGCGTGGCCGCCAGGGCGCGGACGCGCGAGCCGACCGCGCGGCGCGCGAGCGGGCCGGCCACCGCCAGGGCCAGGACGACGAGCGCTGCCGCGGCGAGCCAGACTCGGGACGCGTGCCAACGAGAGACGGTCACGGCGCGAACGCCACCTTGATGCAGCCGTCGCGTTTCTCGTCGAACCGCCGGTAGGCTTGGGCCCCATCCGCGAGCGGCAGGCGATGCGTGAGCACGGCGACCAAGTCGTCCCGCCGGCGCCGCGCGAGCGGGATCAACTCCTCCATCAGGCTGCGCGCCGGGCAGCGGCCGATGCGGTAGGTCAGGTTTCGGTCGTACGCCTGCGCCGGCGAGAATGGGAAGCTGGCCTCGTGGTGGACGCCGACGGCCGCGATGGTCCCGCCGGGGCGGACCAGCTCGAACGCCAGCCGGCCCGCGGCCGGGCTCCCGACCGCTTCGAGCACGGCGTCGGCGCCGCGCCCGCCGGTGGCCGCGCGCACGGCCGAGATCGGATCGGTGCGGCGCGCGTCGACCGGGGTCCCGCCCAGGCGCGCCGCGAAGGCGAGCCGCGCGTCGATCGTATCGATCGCCAGCAGCCGCTCGGCCCCCATCTCGCGCGCCGCGAGCAGCGTCATGAGGCCGACCGGGCCGCAGCCGATCAGCGCATAGCAGGCGCCGGGCGTGACCCCGGCCAGGCTCGCGCAGTGGTGGCCGGTGGGCAGCACGTCGCACAGGAGCAGGGCCGCGTCGTCCGCGAGGTCCTCCGGGAGCCGGCAGAGCGTCGCGTCGGCCAGCGGCACGCGCACCAACCGGGCCTGCCCGCCGTGCAGGCCGGCGCCATCCTGCACCCACCCGAACAGATGGCCTTCCGTGCAGCGGGCGCTCAAGCCCAGCTCGCAGTAGTAGCAGCGCCCGCAGCAGGTCGAGAACGGGCAGGCGACCCGGTCGCCGGCGGCGAAGGCCTGGACGTCCGTGCCGGTCGCGACGACGCGTCCCACGAACTCGTGTCCCATGACCGTGCCCACGTCGAGGCCGGTCTCGCGTCCGTGGTAGACGTGCAGGTCCGAGCCGCACAGCCCCGCCAGGGCGACCTCGACGATGGCGTCGCCCGGGTGCCGGAGCGACGGATCGGCGGCCTCCTCGCAGCGGACGTCGTGGACGCCGTGGTAGGTGATCGCCTTCATGGCTCGGGATGCGCCGTGTGGGTCATGACGACGCA
>VBPB01000393.1 GCA_005893365.1 Candidatus Eiseniibacteriota bacterium | reverse complement strand
GCTGCTGCACAACAGCATGAAGCCCGTGTTGCCCGTGTCGAGATGAAGCATCGCGGCTCCTCCCTGTGGGTGCTTCGCGGGTCACGCGCGCGGGGGCGAGCCGGGAGAGACGAGAGGCGCGATGCGAGGACGGGCGGCCGCCGTGCCGGGACGACGGCGCAGCATAGGCCGCCCCGCCGGGGATTTCATCCTCCCAATGCGGCGGGGCGGGCGAGTCGATCTGGCGGCGGCGTGCGCCGCGCCGGCGCTAGAACCCCCAGCTCACGCCGAAGCGCGCCCCCATGCCGTCGGTGCTCACGGTCTCGTGGACGTTCGAGTTGCTGGCGGCGTCGTAGGTGTCGCGCCCCAGGTCGGCGTTGTTGACGAACACCTCGCCCAGCAGTCGCGAGCGGCCCGAGAGCGGCAGCGCCGCACCCGCCCAGGCCTGCCAGCCGAAGCCGTCGAACGTGGCGTCGAACGACTGGCCGGTCTGGAAGTCGTCGGCCGAGAGGAACAGGATCTGCCAGCTCGCCGCCACGCCGGCGTAGGGCACGATCGGCAGATTCGACGGGCCGGAGAGCTGGATGTACGCGAGCGCCGGGAACAGGTTGGATGAATAGCGGCTCAGGTCACGCTGTACCTGGATGACCTCGCCGCCGGGGCCGGTGGTCTGCTGCAGCACCTGGGTGGCGCGGCCCGACTTGTTGCGCCAGTCCACACCCACGCCGATCTGGAGCATGTCGTCCAGCTGTTGGCCGCCGCGCAGGCCGACCAGGAATCCGGCGCCGGCCGGACCGTCGGGGTCGAAGAAGCCGGCGTGGATCTGCGCCACGCTGTGGCCGAGCCAGTCGCTGCCGGCGTCATTGTAGCGCTCACGCCGCGGGCGGTAGCGCGAGGCGTAGCCGTGGGGCTCGTAGCGCGACCAGGCGATGGCCGAGGCGCGCGCGACGGGAGAGGGCTCGAAGGCCTCGGCCAGCAGGTTCCCGGACCCCGCGTCGGGACCGGCGTGGATGAACCCCGGCGCCAACGCCGACAGCCCCAGCGCCGCGAAGGCGGCGCACATCAGACGACGGCTCATGGGTTGCCTCCTTCATGCTCCCTCGACCGGGACCGCGCGACGCGGACCCGCCGCGCCGCCGCTCCCGACCTTCGACTCACGCCGGCACGTCCAGCACGCGGCGTGCCGGAGAGGAACTTGCAAGGACACGGGCCGGAGCGGGCCCAAAGGCCCTTCCCTCGGTCGGCGGTGTCGCGTCGCCGCGCCTAGGGGTGTGGCGGGCTGTTGCGGGGCCGCCGCACCGATGCTAGCGTCCCGCGCCCCGGGAACTCCATGCCCCTGATCGCCCTCCTGCTCGCCGCTGCCCTCGCCGCCCCCGCGCCTGACACCTTGGGCGCACCGGGCGCACGAGCACCCGACACGACCGCTAATGCCCCGCGCCACACGGCCCCGCCCGCCGCCGCCGCGCCGTCCGCCGGGCCGACGCTGGCGGTCGAGGACACGATGCGCACCGCGGTGCCCGAGGTGCTGGTGCGCGCCCCGCGCGTCACGCTCGACGAGATCCTGGACCGCGTGGTGGTGGGCGAGTTGCGGCGGGACCAAGCCCTGCACGATGTCGCGTTCACCGCCACGCTGCGCGTCGTGGGCCGCGCCGACAACAAGGCCAAGGCGAAGCTGCTCGAGGAGACCGTGTACCGGGTCTACAAGCAGAAGCCCGGTCGCGCCCGCACGGTGACGTTGCGGCACTGGGAGGAGAAGCCCTCGGCCCCGGACGACGACGGGCCGAACTTCGGCCCCAACACCGCCGAGGACATCGTCAACTTCGCGTTCCAGCCCGAAGCGCGCCGCGACTTCCGCTACCGCATCCTCGGCCGCGACCTGCTCGGCGACCACCTCATCTATCGCATCGCCTTCGAGCCCCGGTCGCTGATGGGCGCCATGCTGCCCGGCGGATTGGTGTGGGTGGACACCCGGGACTTCGTCATCGTCCGCCAGGAGCTGGACTTCGCCCGCTCGCCCTTCCCGCTGCTGATCAAGGGCGTCGATCGCGTGGTCATCGAACGCGAGCGGGTGGAGGGTCACTGGATGCTGCACCGGATCCTGGTGCGCGCGGGCATGACCGTGCCGCTGCCCAAGTACGGCCACGCGGTGGACTTCGCGATGCGCTACGACGACTACGCCGTGAACCGCGGCCTCCCGGACTCGCTCTTCACCCAGGGCGTGCGCAAGTGAGCCGCGCGGCGCGGCGGGCGGTCGCGGCCGCGCTGGCGGTCGCGGCCCTGCTGCTGGTGCGGCCGCCCGCCCGCGCCCAGGGCCCGGAGCAGGCCCGGCCCGCGGCCCTCGCGCCGGCGGATACCACCGCGGCGCGCGCGCCCGCCGATTCCGCCGGGGCCCAGCTGCCGCGCGCGGCGACCGCGGCCTCCACGAGCGCGACCCCCACGACCGCCGCGCCCGGCGACTCGCTCCTCGACCGTTACCTCGGTGGCCTCGCGGACTCGACCGACCGCTACTTCGGCGCCATCGCCGCCCCGCCCGACACGGCCGGGCTCGACAGCGCGCTGGTGGCCGGGTTGAGCCACCCGTGGCGCGGGACCCGCACGCGCACCCGACCCTCGTACGGGCCGGTCTATGCGTTCAACCGCGTCGACGGCACGCTGTGGGGCGCCGC
>VBPB01000390.1 GCA_005893365.1 Candidatus Eiseniibacteriota bacterium | reverse complement strand
TGTCGGTGCGCCGGTCGACGCTCCGGCCGCGCGCCTGCTCGGGGCTCATATAGGCGGCGGTGCCGAGCACCACACCGGCCGCGGTGGCCGCGTAGGTCATGGTGGGCGAGGCGGAGAGGGCGACGTTCGAGGACGAGCCCACCGGTGTGGCGCTCTTGGCCAGGCCGAAGTCGAGCACCTTCACCGCCCCGGCGGCCGTGAGCATGATGTTGCCGGGCTTGAGGTCGCGGTGGACGACGCCGCTCTCGTGCGCGGCCTCGAGCGCCCGCGCCACGTCGCGGCCCACCTCGATCGCCTCGTCCAGCGGCAGCGGCCCGCGCGCGAGCCGGTCGGCCAGCGTCTCGCCGTCCACGAACTCGAGGATCAGGTAACGGTGGCCGTCGTGCTCCTCCAAGCCATGGATGCCGGCGATGCTCGCGTGGCTCAGGCTCGCCAGCAGCTTGGCCTCGCGCTCGAAGCGCGCCAGGCGCTCCGGGTCGCGCGCGAACGCCCCCGCGCCGAGCGGGGCGATGATCTCGTGGGGACCGAGGCGGGTGCCGGGGGAGAGGGGCATCGGGCAGGGAATCTACCTCAAGCGCCGTGGCCCTGCCCGCTCGCGTCGCCCAGCCGTCGCCCAGAGGCGCCGGGCGGACGGTCGCGGCTCTCCGGTCCCTGGCACCGCCCGCGTTTCGACTTGTGCCGTCCCGCGCGATGTCGTGAAATCGCCCACGGCGCGCCGCGTTGCGCCCCACGTCGACCCACCCCCGAACGCGAAGCGGAGGAGGCCGCATGTGCTTGCCGAGCCGTCCAGAGCGTCACCCGCTGTGCTGCATCGTGCCGCCCTACCTGCTGGCCCACCTGGCGCGGAGCCGGGTGCCGCGGCTGCGCCGCCTCGCCGACGCGGCGCTGCGCACCCTCGTGGCGACCGAGCAGCTGCGCGGCGCGCGGAATGCTCTCGGTACTGCGGGACGCCTGATCACCATCTCGACCGGCACGAGGCGGCGCACCATCTACGACGCCGCCCAGGGCTCGGGGTTGCCCGGCACGCTGGTGCGCGGCGAGGGCGAGCCCGCCTCGCGCGATGTGGCGGTCAATGAGGCCTACGACGGGCTCGGCGCCACCTACGACCTGTTCCACGACGTCTACGGCCGCAACTCGATCGACGGGCGCGGCAGCCGCCTCGATGCCACGGTCCACTACCGCCAGCGCTTCAACAACGCATTCTGGAACGGCCGGCAGATGGTGTTCGGCGACGGCGACGGGGTCATCTTCCAGCGCTTCACGCGCAGCCTCGAGGTGATCGGGCACGAGCTGACCCACGGCGTCACCCAGTTCGAGGCCGAGCTCGACTACTCGGGGCAGCCGGGGGCGCTCAACGAGTCCGTCTCGGACGTCTTCGGGTCGCTGGTCAAGCAGTACGCCTTGCGGCAGTCGGCCGATGACGCCGACTGGCTGATCGGCGCCGGCCTGTTCGCGCGCGGCGTCAAGGGCGTGGCGCTGCGTTCGATGAAAGCCCCCGGGACCGCCTATGATGACCCGCGCATCGGCAAGGATCCGCAGCCCGGGCACATGCGGGACTACGTCGAGACCGAGGACGACAGCGGTGGCGTGCACATCAATTCCGGGATCCCCAACCGCGCGTTCTACCTGGCCGCCACGGCCTTCGGCGGCCGCGCGTGGGAGACCGCCGGCCACGTCTGGTACCGGGCACTGGCCGATGTGTTGAAGCAGGACGCGACGTTCAAGGACGCGGCGCGCGCGACCACCGCCGTCGCCGGCACCGACTTCGGCGCCGACGCGGCCGCGATCATCCGCGAGGCGTGGCGGGGCGTGGGCGTCTCGTTCCGCGGGGCGTCGTCCAAACCGAAGGAGTCCCAAGGTGCGGATCCGCATCGTGCAAAGCGGCGGCCTCGCCGGGCTGCGTCTCGAGCGCGTCGTCGAGACTGAGCGGCTGCCCGATGCCGGGCGCGAGGCGCTGGAGGGGCTGGTGCGGACCTCGGCGTTCTTCGAGCTGCCCGAGCGGCGCGTGAGCGGCCTGCCCGACGTGATCCAGTATCGGGTGCGCGTCGAGGCGTCCGGCCGTGCCCACGAGGTCACGTTCGACGACGAGACCGCGAGCGGGGCGCTGCGCGACCTGGTGACGCGCGCGCTCGCCGACCGGGACGCTTGAGCAGGGCGGGCTCACGCGCCAAGGCGCCGCGGCGCGCGCCGCCGCCCGCGCCGGGCGGTGGCGCCTGGCTGGACGTGGCGCTGATCGCGATCGCGGTCGCGGCGGCCTACGCCAACACGCTCCGGGTCCCGTTCATCCTCGACGACTACGCGTCGATCCGCGAGAACCCGCTCATCTACCACTGGCAGGGGATCGGCGCGCTGTGGCGAGCCAACCCGATGCGCTCGCTCACCTACCTCACGTTCGCGCTCAACCACCGGCTGGGCGGCTTCGACCCGCTCATCTACCACCTGACGAATCTCAAGATCCACGTCCTGGCCGGGCTCGCGCTGTACGGGTTCGCGCGCGGCGCCCTGCGCGCGCCGCGGCTCGCGGGCGCGGTCCCGGCGCAGGTCCGGCGCTGGCTGCCGGTGACCGCGGCGCTGATCTTCGTGCTGCATCCGCTCCAGACCCAGGCGGTCACCTACATCGTGCAGCGCCTGGCCTCGCTGGTGGCCCTCGGCTACTTCGTGTCGCTGGCCGCCTACGTCCAGGCGCGGCTGAGCCCGCCGGGGCCGCGGCGGGCGCTGTGGGCTGGCCTGTGTGTCGCCAGCATGCTGCT
>VBPB01000392.1 GCA_005893365.1 Candidatus Eiseniibacteriota bacterium | reverse complement strand
ATGCACGACCGTCTCCTGGAACACCAGCTCGGGCGCGGGGACCTGCACGGGCGCCGATCAGAACCCTCCGGGCGGCCAGTGCCGGCACCAGCAGGTGTGCATCGTCGGCTTCGGCGCCACGCTCGCCTGCGCGACCGGCTGCACCGCGACGTGCGGCGGCAGCTCGACCCTCTCGGCGTGCGTCGTCGCGCCCATGAGCCGCGGGCCGTTCACGCTCGAGGTGCAGGGCGATGACGGCAGCGCCCTGCAGTCGCAGAGCACGATCGGCGACGCCTCGGGCACGGCGTGCGTCACCTTCACGGTGGCCCCGAACAAGAGCCCGTCGACCACCTACACCCTGACGGTCCGCGACAAGAACGGTTGCACCCGGACGGCCACCGCGTCGATCGGCGTCACGGCGACGAGCCTCACGCTCACGCCGCCGGCGTCCCCGGGCTGCAACGGCGTGCTCGCCTACTCGGCGTCGGTCGCCGGGCAGACCGGCTGCACCTTCACCTGGACCGTGGATGGCCAGTCGCTCGCGACCTTCCTGAGCGGCGGGGCCGCCGACGACGCGCGGATCGCGCGCGTGAGCGGGACCGGCAACGCCAGCTTCGAGTTCCGGGCGCTGGACGACACCTGCCACTCGATCGAGGCCTCGGCGAGCTGCTCACCGTGCCGCGCCAGCGCGTCGACGACCGTCAAGCAGTGCGTCACCCCGACCCGGAGCTGCACCAAGTAGCGGCATCCGCGGAAGTCTGTCGATGCGCCACGGGCGCCCCCGCCAGGGGGCGCCCTTCGGCTTTCCTGCGGCACTCAAGCCGCCGGGACCGCCGGCCGATATCAGGAGGTGTGGGCTCGTCGGCCTGTTCCCGGGCACGCCACGCCGACCCCACGAAGGCCGAGACGGCCGGCGCCAGGACCTTGCGCCGGCGCTCCCCCCCCGGGACACCGGAGATCCACGCATGCATACGCATCGGACGCAGATGCCCTACAGGTCGCCTTCCGCGTCGCGGTGGTTCCGAGCGCGAGCACTCACGGCGGCGATGCTGCTGGTCCTGAGCGCGGGCGCGCGGCCGGTGGCCGCGAACGACCTGAGCAACTCACCATGCACGGCGGGCGACGTCGAGATCGTCGGGTCCGGCCTGATCATCAACGAGCCGTGCGCCTGCCCGGTGGGCGGCACGTTCAGCGCCACGGTCCAGTTCGTGGTGCGGAACAACACCAGTTCCGGCCGCTACTGCGTCTCGCTCCATCTGGTTCCCGATGGCGTCGTGATCACCGTTCCCTACGACGTGGTCCTCCGCGACGCGAAAGGGAGCAGCACCGCGACCGGCCGCAGCGGTAGCGAGCCCTACCACGACACGGTCATGTTCGGCTCGATTCCCAACTTCCCCTGCACGACGGGGCTGGTGTGCTTCGGCGGCAGCGACGTGGTCTCGGGCAAGTGCGCGCCACTCGGGTGCTCGACGGTCTCGTGGAACACGAGCAATAGTGCCTCCGCCTGCACCACCGCCGACCAGAACCCTCCCGGCGGCCAGTGCCGGCACGAGCAGGTGTGCATCGTCGGCTTCGGGGCCACGCTGCAATGCATCACCAACTGCGGCGTGGGGTGCCAGGCGACCGCGACGCTGCAGGCGTGCGTCAACGCGCCCGTCGCTCGCGGTCCGTTCCAGCTCACGTTGGCCGGCCGCGATGGCAGCTCCGCGACACAGAGCACCTTCGGCGACCCGTCCGGGACCGCTTGCCTCAACTTCACCGTGACCCCGGGTCAATACCCGACCACGACCTACACCCTGACCGTCACCGACAAGGACGGGTGCACCCGTACCGCGACGACGTCACTCCAGGCGCGTCAGAATCCGACCGCGAACGCGGGCCCGGACGACGCCAAGTGCTCGGCCGACGCGACCGCCTCGTTCACCCTCGCCGGCGTCGCGACCATCGGCACCCCGACCTGGTCGGTGGTCAGCGGCTCGGCGGCGATCGCCGCTCCGAGCAGCCCGACCTCGGGCGTCCCGACGACGTCACCCTGACCGTCAACGCCCCGCCCACCGCGGGCGCCGGACCGGATCAGAGCAAGTGCTCCGCGGGCGCCACCACCTCGTTCACCATGGCCGGAACCGCGAGCGGCGGCACCCCCACCTGGTCGGTGGTGAGCGGTCCGGTGGTGATCGGCGACCCGAGCAAACTCAACACCGGGGTGACCTTCACGGGTGGTGGCTCGGCCCGGCTGCGTCTCACGGTGGCGAGCAATGCCACCCCCGCGTGCGCCGACGCAATCGACGACGTCGACCTCAATGTCACCGCGGGCACGGTGTTGATCTCGGCCCCGACGCCGGGCTGCAACGGCATCCTCACTTACACCGCTGCGGTCGACGGCCAGACCGGGTGCACCTTCAGTTGGTCGGTGGACGGCCGCTCCCTGAAGACGTTCCTGCCCGGCCCTGCCGACGACGTGCGTGTCGCGCGGGTGAGCGGGACCAACTTCGGCACCTTCCAGTTCCGGGCGCTGGACAACCTGTGCCATTCGATCGAGGTCGCGGCCACCTGTTCCGTCAATGGCCAGACGTGTACCGCGCGCGCCTCGACGACCGTGACGCAGTGCGCGACCACGAGCCAGGGGTGCAACAAGCCGTAGTCCGGCTTCCGCAAGTCGTCACGACGCTCGAAGGGCGCCCCGCCGGGGCGCCCTTCGGCTTGCCTGCGGCCGGAGCCCCGACGGCCTGAGCCCGGCCCCGGTCAGCGGAGGAAGATGACGGTCGAGGCCGCGCTGCGCCCCCCCTGGATCAGCCGAAGCCAGTAGATGCCCGGAGCCGGGCCGGGCCCTGGGCCCAGCACCGCGACATGCGGACCCGGGTCGGGCGAGCCGAGGCCGAACCGCATCACCGCGCGGCCGGCGACATCGACCAGCTCCAGCCGCACCGGGGTCCGCTGGTCGACCGAATAGGCGATCGCGGGCATCGACCGGGCCGGGTTGGGAAAGACCGACAGCGTGGGCCCGGGCTGGGTCGGCGGCGGCGAGGGGCCGGTGCTCGAAATCACGTAGTCCGAGACCGTGGAGTCGGTGAGGTCGGACGTGGTCCCGCAGCCGCCCCCGCAATCCACCGCCCAATTGCTCGCGAACAAGACGCGCCGCCCGTCCCGCGAAGGCACGGGATGCGCCTCGCACCGGTAGCACCCGGGGGTCAGGCCGTGGGTGTGGGCCAGGCGCTCGGTCGACAGGCTGCCGTCCAGCTTCACCGCGACGATCTCGTCGCTGAAGCACGCGCCCGGGTCCCGGAAGTAGCTGACGTAGGCCCAGCCGGGACGGTCGAGGTTGCGGGTCGAGACGTGCGCGACCGGCGCCTCGTGGTTGGGATCGGTGAGCGGGGTGACCGCGCCGTCCCGGAGCCTCACCAACACCACGTGCCCGATCGTGGCGCCGGGGCAGGCGCGCCCGCCGACCAGCACATCCTCGTCGTGGTCGAACGGGTCGAGCGCCAGGTCGGCGTGCTTGAGCGGGAAGATCCAGCCGTTGGGGCGGCTGGCGAACGAGCCG
>VBPB01000391.1 GCA_005893365.1 Candidatus Eiseniibacteriota bacterium | reverse complement strand
CCGCCGCTGCCGGTGGTGACCGGCTTCCTCGGCCGCACCGCCGACGGGCGCATCACCACGCTCGGCCGCGGCGGCTCGGACTACAGCGCCGCGATCCTGGGGGCGGCCCTCGGCGCCGAGGAGATCCAGATCTGGACCGACACCAGCGGCATGCTCTCGGCCGACCCGCGCATCGTCCCCGAGGCCCGTCCGGTGGCGCACCTGTCGTTCGCCGAGGCGAGCGAGCTCGCCTACTTCGGCGCCAAGGTGCTCCACCCCAAGACGCTGCTGCCCGCGATGGAGGGCGCCATCCCGGTGCGCATCCTCAACACCGCGCGTCCCGAGGACTTGGGCTCGCTCATCACGCCCGCGGCGCAGCCGGCCGACTCGTCGTGGCGGGTCAAGTCCATCGCCTGCAAGAAGGACGTGACCGCGGTGACCATCGTCTCGACCCGCATGCTGCTCGCCCACGGCTTCCTGGCCCGCGTGTTCGAGGTGTTCGGGCGGCACCACATCGTCGTGGACCTGGTGACCACCTCCGAGGTCTCGATCTCGGTGACCGTGGACGATCCCTCGCGCCTCGAGGAGGCGATCGCCGACCTCGAGGGCATCGGCGAGGTCGAGTCCCGGCACGGCCTGGCGGTGGTGGCGGTGGTGGGGGAGGGCGCCCCGTCGCACCTGGGCCTCGCCGGCCACGTCTTCACGCTCCTGGGCGGCGTGGCGATCGGCGTCGAGATGATCTCGCAGGGCGCCTCGCGCGTGAACCTGTCGTTCGTCGTGCGCGGCGAGGACGCCGACCGCGCGGTGCGCCTGTTGCACCGCGGGCTCGGCTTGGACATGGAGCGAACGGCAGCGGTGACGGGACGTGCGGAGGGGTCATGAAGACGATGGTCGCGGTCATGGTGCTGAGGGTGCTCGGCGCAACCAGCGCCGCAGCGGTGGACATCGACGGCAAGTGGGGGATCGGGGCGGGGGTGATCGGTCACACGGGGGAGGTCTCGTTGATCCACGGTCATTCGGCGCGGAGCGCGTGGGTGTTCGACGTCGCGGTCTCCGGGCATGATGTCAATTCAAGACGCACGTTTGTGGTGCCGGTGCCGTTCCCGCCGACTTCGAGCGGCAATCGCAACGACTTCTCCATCCTGGCAGGTCCGGGCTATCGCCGTTTCACCCGGCCGGCCGAGGAGTTCTCGCCGTACTGGGACATCCACCTGCGCGGTAGCTACGCCCACGAGCATTCGAGCGGCAGTGGAAATGGGAAGACGTATGGCGCGAATGGCGAATTCGCGTTCGGCCTCGAGTACTTCACGCATTGGCACTTCTCGGTCGCGGCCCACACAAGCCTGGTCACCCTCGCGTGGAGCCACCTCAGCGAGCACTCCAGCTTCGCAGAGGGGACCGACAACACCGCCTCGGCCTCGATCGGAATCTCGCCCTCGATCTTCGTGCGCGGTTACTTCTGAGGCGTGAGCGGGCCCCGTCGTAGGCACGACCGCCCGCGTCCATCGCCCGCGCGCGCCGTCGCGCCGCCCCCGCCGGCCGCGCGCGACCCGTGGGCGTGGGCGAGTGCCCTCGCGGTCCTCCCGGTCCTCCTCCACAGCTTGGGCGCGCCGCTCGGCGAACCGTTCGCGGACGACTTCGACTACCTCCACCGCGTGGTGTTCTCGGGCGTCGGTTCGTTCTTCGACGGCGGCGGCTCGACGCTCTACTGGCGGCCGCTCGGCCGGCAGGTCTACTTCGGGGCGCTGAGCCGGGCCATCCTGTCCCACCCGGGGGCGGTGGTGGGATTGCACGTGCTCCTGCTGGGGCTCGCGTCGTGGCTCCTCTACCGCGCGTTCCGCCGCGCCTGGCCGGGCCCCGCCGCCGCGGCGATGGCCTCCTTCCCGATCTGGATGGAGTCGTCGCGGATGCTGATCGCCTGGCCCAGCCACTTCATGGACCTCGGCGCGCTGCTGTTCGCCGCCCTCGCGATCCACGAAGCCTCGCGTCGCCGTCTCGCGACCGCGCTGGCGGCGATGCTCGCCTCATTGCTGTGCAAGGAAGTGGGCATCGTGGTGGGTCCCGGGCCCCACCGGTGCGGCGGTCCCGGGCGAGCGGAGGCGCTGGCTCGTGGCCTGCGGCGGGCTCGCCGCCGCGTGGGCGGTCACGTACACGCTGGTGAGCCGCCTCGGTGGCATGTCGCTGCCACACGCCTTCGAGCCCACCACCATGGCGACGCCGCTGCTCACGCGCGCCGCGTGGGCGGTGTGGAACTCGGTGCGCGCCGGCTTAAGCCTCGCGGCCGCACCTGGGGCCTGGGACGGCGCGATCCTGGGTGCCGCGATGGTGGTCGTGGTGGCCGCCGCCATCGTGGTCGCACGACGGCGAGGCTCGAGCACACTCCTGCCCCGCCTCGCGTGGGGCGCCGCGTGGTTCCTCGCGGCGTCGGCGGCCCTCACCGAG
>VBPB01000030.1 GCA_005893365.1 Candidatus Eiseniibacteriota bacterium | reverse complement strand
GAATTACACGTCCAGCGACCGGCTGGTCATCACCGGCGGGAGCGCGGGCGGGCTGCTGATGGGCGCGGTGGTCAACCTGCGCCCGGACCTGTTCAAGGCGGTGGTGGCCGAGGTGCCGTTCGTGGACGTGGTCAACACCATGAACGACGCGTCGCTCCCGCTGACGGTGGGCGAATACGAGGAGTGGGGCAATCCCAAGGTCCAGGCCGAGTACGACTACATCAAGACCTACTGCCCCTACACCAACACCGCGGCGCGCGAGTACCCGGCGATGCTGGTCAAGACGTCGCTCAATGACAGCCAGGTGATGTACTGGGAGCCGGCCAAGTGGGTGGCGAAGCTGCGGTCGGTCAAGACCGGCCAGCATCCGCTCCTGTTCAAGATCAACATGGGCGCCGGCCACGGCGGCTCGTCGGGCCGCTACGACGCGCTGCACGAGACGGCGTTCAACTACGCGTTCATCCTGGGCCAGTTCGCCATCCGGAGCTGAGCGTCGGCGCGCGATGACGGGACGACACCCGACCGGCCGGCGACCGGTGCCGGTCCCGTCGGGCGGCGGCCGCCGGACGCCCCGCCTCCCGTGACGCCCGACGAGGCGCCTTCGGTCGCGGAGTGCCAGGCGCTGGCGGGAGCGCTGCGCTGCTGGCCCACGCTCGCGGCACTCCAGGCGTCAGCGGAGTGGCCGTCGCTGCGGGGCCGGCTCGACGCCGTGCTCGCCACCGTGCGGCGTCACGTGCCGACCCATGCGCCCGCGCCGCCCGCCGATCCCACGCGGCTGCGCGCCGTCCAGTGGAACATCGAGCATGGGAACGCCTACCCGCGCATCGAGGCGGCGCTGCGGACCCATCCGGAGCTGGCCGGCGCCGACCTCGTGACGCTGGACGAGGTGGATCTCGGCATGGCCCGCTCGGGGAATCGCGACGTGGCGGGGGCGCTGGCGGCCGCCCTCCGGCTCCACGCCGCGTGGGCGCCGCTCTTCCTCGAGACCACCGCCGGGCGCGATGACGACACGAGGAACGCGGGGGGTGCCATGAACCGAGAGGCGTTGTTCGGCCTGGCGATGCTCGCGCGCTGGCCGCTGCGCGACGTGCGCCTGGTGGAGCTGCCCGGGCCCGAGCGGTACCAGTTCGAGGTGGAGCGGATGCTCGGGCGGCACCTAGCACTGGTCGCGCGCGTCGAGCGTCCGGGCGCCCCCTTCGTCGCGGTGGCGGCGCACCTCGAGATCCACCGCACCCGGGCGCATCGCGCCGCACAGATGCGTGTGCTGCTCACGGCGCTGCACGACGAGACGCGGCCCACGATCCTCAGCGGCGACTTCAACTCGACCACGCTCGAGCGCGGCCGCGGCTGGGACACCGCCGCGGGCGCGCTCGCGCTCCTCGGCTGGCCGGAGGCGCGCCTGCGCCGCCGCCTGCTCTGGCCCGACCGCGGCCCCGATCGCGAGCCGCTGTTCGACGCCCTGCGCGACGCCGGGTTCGACTGGGAGCCGTTCGTCGACCGCGAGCCGACCTTGAGCCTCCGCTTCGCCCGGGTGCCCGAAGCGCGCGGGCTGCTGGCGTGGCCGGCCGGCCGCGCGCTGATCCGCCGGGCCGAGCGCCGCGCCCGACTCAAGCTGGACTGGTTCGCCGCGCGCGGCTGGCGCGGCGGCCGCGGCGCGACCGTGCCCGGGCTCGACGGCCCCGGCCTCGCCTCGGACCACGCGCCCGTGGTCGCGCAGTTCTGGTAGAGTCCTCGGTCGCACGCTCGTCTCGTCCTCGCCCGTTCCCCGAGAGCGCCATGCCCGTTCCTGCCCGCAACACCCTGGCCATCGTCGGCGCCGGTCCTATCGGCCTCGAAGCGGCGCTCGCCGCGCTCGATGCCGGCCTCGACGTGCACGTGTTCGAGCGCGGCGAGGCGGGCGCCCATCCGCTGGCCTGGGGCCACGTGCGCATGTTCACGCCGTGGCGGATGAACATCGGCCCGGCCTCGCGCGTCCATCTCGACCGCGCCGGCTGGACCGCCCCCGCGCCCGACCTCCACCCCACCGGCCGCGAGCTGGTCGAGCGCTACCTCGAGCCGGTGGCAAGGCTGGAGGAACTCAAACCCCGGCTCCACCTGCACGCGCAGGTGGTCCACATCGGCCGGCAGGGCCTGCTCAAGGGCGAGAGCGTGGGCTCTAAGGCGCGCCGCGAGCATCCGTTTCGGCTGCTGGTGCGCGATCCCGGCGGACGGGAGAACTTCCTGCACGCGTTCTCGCTCATCGACGCCTCCGGCGTGTACGGCCAGCCGAACTGGGCGGGCGACGGCGGCATCCCCGCCCGCAGCGAGCTCTACCTGGCGCCGCAGATGTCCTACCACCCCGACGACGTGCTGGGCCTCGGCCGCGAGCGCTATGCCGGCAAGCGGGTGATGGTGGTCGGCTCGGGCACCAGTGCCGCCACCACGGTCTTGGCACTCGCCGATCTGGCGCGCGCGGCGCCCGGGACGCAGGTGGTGTGGGCGGCACGCCGGCCGCTCGCGCAGGTGCTGCCGCCCATCCCCGACGATCCGCTCTCCGAGCGCCATCGCCTCTACGCCCGCGCGCGGGCGCTGGCGGGCGGCGGCGAGAGCACCGTGACGCCGATCGGCGACGCCCGCGTCGAGGGCTTCGAGTTCAACGCCGCCACCCATCGCTATCGTGTCACGCTCATGATCGGCGAGCAGCCGCGGGTCGAGGAGGTCGAGCGCGTCATCGTCAACACCGGCTTCGGCCCCGACGACTCGCTCTACCGCGAGCTGCAGGTGCACGAGTGCTACGCCTCGCGCGGCCCGATGCGGCTGAGTGCCGCGTTGCTCGACTCGGGCGCCACCGATTGCCTCGACAGGCCCGCCTTCGGCGCCGACGTGCTCGCCAACCCCGAGCCCGACTTCTACATCCTCGGCCACAAGTCCTACGGCCGCCGGCCCGACTTCCTGCTCGAGACCGGCTACCGGCAGGTGGCGGACGTGGTGGCCAGGCTGACGGAGGAGCAGCAAGCCTCGACCGCGCGGTCCTGATCTCACGATCCGCGGCGCGTGAGCGCCCGCGCGATAGATGGAGGGGCCACCATGCAGGTCCAGGACGCACAGCGCGAGGTTCGCTCGGTGTATCTCGGCGGCTCGGTGGGCCAGTTCGTCTCGGGCGCCCTGTGGCTGGCCTCGGCCGCCATCGGCACCTGGGGCTCGCGCCGAAGCGCCATCCTGGCCCTGGTCGTCGGCGGCATGTTCATCTTCCCGGTCACCACGCTCGTGCTCAAGGCGATGGGGCGCCGCGCGGCGCTGAGCCGGGAGAATCCTCTGGGGGCGCTCGCGACCCAGATCGCGTTCACCGTGCCCCTGAGCCTGCCGCTGGTCGGGGCCGCGGCGCTGCATCGCATCGACTGGTTCTACCCCGCCACCATGATCGTGGTGGGCGCCCACTACCTGCCGTTTACGTTCCTCTACGGCATGGGGCTCTTCGCGGTGCTCGCGGGGGTGCTCATCAGCGGCGGCCTGTGCCTCGGGCTCTACCTGCACGCCGGCTTCACGGCGGGCGGATGGGGTACCGGTCTCGCGCTGTGCCTGTTCGCCGTGGTCTGCCTCATCGTCGGCCGGCGTGACGCGGGACCGGAGGCGGCTCCGGGGGTTCGATGATCGGCACCACCCTCTCCCACTACCGCATCCTCGAGCAGTTGGGCGCGGGGGCCATGGGGGTCGTCTACCGCGCGCAGGACGAGCGGCTCCGCCGCGAGGTGGCGGTCAAGGTGCTGCCCGAGGGGGCGCTCGCCGACGAGGCGCGGCGCCGGCGGTTCCGCCAGGAGGCGCTGGCGCTCTCGCGGCTCAACCACCCGGGCATCGCCACCGTCCACGACTTCGACCGCGACGCCGGCGCCGACTTCCTGGTCATGGAGCTGGTGGCGGGCGAGACGCTGGCCGCCCGCCTCGCGGCCGGCGCGCTGCCGGTGAGCGACGTGACCGCACTCGGCATCCAGATCGCCGAGGCGTTGGCGGCGGCGCACGAGCAGGGCGTCCTGCACCGCGATCTCAAGCCCACCAACATCGTGGTGACGCTCAAGGGCCGGGTGAAGGTGCTGGATTTCGGCCTCGCCAAGCTCGCTCAGGCGAGCGTCGACACCCGCGCCTCGACCGTGCTCGACACCGGCGACGGGCTCGCGGGCACGCTCGCCTACATGGCCCCCGAGCAGCTGCTCGGCGAGGAGCTGGACGCGCGGGCCGATCTCTTCGCCCTGGGGGTGGTGCTCTACGAGCTCGCGACTGGGCGACTGCCGTGGAGTCAGACGCTCGCCACCGCCCTGGTGAACGAGATCCTCCGCACCGCCCCGCCCGCGCCGCGGCGGCTGCGGCCCGAGCTGCCCGTCCACCTCGAGCGCATCATCCTCAAGGCGCTGGCCAAGGATCGCGAGGCGCGCTACGCCACCGCCGCCGAGATCGCCGCCGACCTGAGCGCCGGGCACGGGCCGGAGCCGGTCGCGGCGGCCGCGGCGTCGGCGACCGCCGCGACGCCGGACCACATCGCCTCGCTCGCGGTGTTGCCGCTGCGCAATCTCTCGGGCGAGGCCGACCAGGACTTCTTCGCCGACGGCATGACCGAGGCCCTGATCGCCCGCCTCGCCCGGATCGGCTCGCTGCGCGTCATCTCGAACACCTCGGCCATGGCCTACAAGGGCGTCCGCAGGCCCCTGCCCGAGATCGCCCGCGAGCTCGGCGTCGACGCGATCGTGGAGGGCTCGGTGCTGCGCTCGGGCGAGCGCGTGCGCATCACCGCCCAGCTGGTCGCCGCCGCCACCGACCGGAGCCTGTGGTCGAGCACCGTGGACCGCCCGCTCGGGGACATCCTGGACCTCTACAGCGAGGTCTCGCGCGCCATCGCCGAGGAGCTGCGCCCGCGGCTGACCGCGAGCGAGCGGGTGCGCCTGGCGGGGGCCGCGGCGGTGCGGCCCGCCGCGTACGAGGCCTATCTGATGGGCCGCTTCTTCTGGAACAAGCGCTCGCCGGAAGGGCTCGCCAAGGCCGCCGCCTTGATGCAGGAGTCGATCGACGCCGACCCGCTCTACGCGCCGGCCTGGTCGGGCCTCGCCGACTGCCACAACCTGCTCGGGGCGTTCCGCTGGAAGCCGGCGCGCGAGGCGTTCCCGCTCGCCCACGCCGCGGCGGCCCGCGCGCTCGAGCTGGATCCCAACCTCGCCGAAGGGCACACCTCGCTGGCGTTCGCGCTCCAGTACTACGACTGGGCGTGGGACCGCGCCGACGGCGCCTACCGCCGGGCGATCACGCTGCAGCCGGGCTACGCCGTGGCGCACCAATGGTACGGGGACTTCCTCACCGCACTCGGCCGGTTCGAGCCCGCCTTCGGCGAGATCCAGTGCGCGGCCGAGCTGGACCCGCTGTCGCCGGTGGTGGCGACCTCGTACGGCGACACCTTCTACTACGCGCGCCGCCAGGAGGAGGCGATCGCCCGCTACCGGCAGGCGCTGGAGCTGGACGCGCGCTACCTCTGGGCGCGGCTCAACCTGGGTCGCTCGCTTCAGGAGTTGGGCCGCCACGAGGAGGCGATCCGGAACTTCGAGGAAGGCCTGCGCGGCGCCGGCGTCGCGTTCGACGACTCGCCCGCGCTGGCGCAGGCCTGGGCGGCCGCCGGCGATCCGCCGCGGGCCCGGGCCATCCTGGCGCGCGTCATCGAACGCTGGCGCGAAGGACGCGTCTCCCCCTATTCTGTCGCCAACATCCAGGTGGCGCTGGGCGATCACGACGAAGCCTTCGCCTGGCTGGAGCGGGCCTTCGAGGAGCGAGACCGCATGATGGTGAGCCTCAGGGTGCACCCGCGACTCGACCCGCTGCGCGAGGATCCACGTTTCACGGATCTGCTGCGCCGGATGGGGCTCGCCGCGTGAGCCGCTTTGGAGGCCGCGTGATCGACGGAGGCCCGGATCAAGGACTGACCCCAGTGGCCGCAGGCACCGCCCCATGACGCGCACGAGCCGCCGCGCCTTCCTCGCCGCCCTCGCGCGTGCCGGCCTCGGCGCGGCGACGCTCGCCTCCCTGCCGCGCTGGGCACGCGCGGCCGCGGCGGCCGGGGCGCCTGCGGCCGCACCGGCCCCGCCGCCCTCCGGCGCCGACTTCATCGTCCGCAACGACCGCCCCGAGCACTTGGAGACCACGCTCGAAGCCCTCGGCCGCTCGTGGATCACCCGCAACGACCGTTTCTTCGTGCGCAGCCACCTGTCGGTGCCGAGCCTTGCCGCCGCCGACTGGCGGCTCGCCCTGACCGGCCTGGTCACGACGCCGCTCACGCTGACGCTCGCCGAGCTCAAGGCGCTGCCACAGATCACCGCGGTCCATACCCTCGAGTGCGCCGGCAACGGCCGCGGGCTCTTCCAACTGCCCAGCACCTCGGGCACCCAGTGGGAGCGGGGCGCCGTCGGCAACGCGGAGTGGGTGGGGGTGCGGCTCTCGACCCTGCTCGCGCGGGCGGACGCCGCCGCCGAAGCCAAGCACGTGTGGTTCGAGGCCGCCGACCTGGCGCCAGTCCCGGGGGTCCCGCCCTTCCTGCGCAGCATCCCGATCGAGAAGGCCAAGGACGACGTGCTGCTCGCCCACACGATGAATGGCGAGCCGCTGTCCGAGCGGCACGGGTTCCCGCTGCGGGCCATCGTGCCGGGATGGTTCGGGATGGCGTCGACCAAGTGGCTCACCGGCGTGCGCGTCGAGAACCAGCCGTCGGACAACCACTTCATGGTCAGGGGCTACCGCTACGCTTACCCCGGCGAGGACCCGGCGACCGCTCCGCCGGTCGAGACCTTGCGGGTCAAGTCGGTCATCACGGGCCCGGTCGACGGCTCGATCGTCGTCGTGCCGCGGCGCACGGCCAAGAACAAGCGGCCACTGCTCCGCGTCCAGGGCTTCGCCTGGGCCGGGCCCGCGGGCGTGCGGCTGGTGGAGATCTCGACCGACGGCGGCCGCGCGTGGCGGCCGGCCGGCTTCATGGGCGACACCGCCCCCGGAGCCTGGCGCGCCTGGGCGACCGAGATCGAGGTGACGCCGCCGGCCCGCGTGTCGGTGATGGCGCGCGCGACCGCCAACGACGGCGAGACCCAGCCGCCCGAGGCACGCCCCAACGCCGGCGGCTACGGCAACAACTCGATGCACAAGGTGACGGTCAGTGTCCGCGCGATCTGAGGCGCGGGTCGTTTCCGGGCTGCGCCGGGTACTCGCGGCGGCGTTGGTGCTGGCGGCCCTCGTCGCCGCGACCGTCGCGCTCGGCGCCAAGGCCGCCGCCCCGCCGAAGCGGGTCGCACCCGCGGCCACCTATCCCGCCGGCCCCGGCCAGGCGATCGCCGAGCGCGCGTGCCTCTTCTGTCACTCGCCGATGCTGGCGACGCAGCAGGCCAAGGACTCGACCGGCTGGGAGAAGACGCTGGGCCAGATGGAGAAGTGGGGCGCCCCGGTGAACGGCGCCGAGCACGACACGCTGCGGCAGTACCTGCTCGCGCGGTTCGGACCGCGGGTGCCGCCGGCCGCCGCGGCTCCCGGGACACCGGCCAAGTAGCCGTCGCCGAGCGCGCCGCGGCGAAGCGACGGCGCTCCGGCTCCGCCCCGTCCGCTCCGGCTCCCCGCGTGCGTACCCGCACGCGCCCGCGTGCTACGCTGCGCCCGATGCCGCTCTCCGCCTCCCACCTCGACGAGCTGCGCGCCCTGCTGGGCGAGGATGGCGTGCTGGCCAGCCAGGCCGCGCGCTTCACCTACGAGGCCGACGCGCTGGCGCTCGAGAAGCACCTGCCCGACGTGGTGGCGCTGCCGCGCTCGTCCGACGAGGTCGCCGCCCTGGTGCGCTGGGCGCACGGGCTGGGCCTGCCGGTCACGCCGCGCGGCGCCGGGACCGGGCTCGCCGGCGGGGCCACCGCCGAGCGCGGCGGCGTGGTGCTCTCGGTCAACCGCATGGACCGCGTGCTGCGCGTCGAGCCCGACCGCCTGTTCGCCTGGGTGCAGCCCGGCCTCGTCAACCTGTGGCTCTCGCAACAACTGGCGCCGCAGGGGCTCTACTACGCGCCCGACCCGGCCTCGCAGCAGGTGAGCACGGTGGGCGGCAACGTGGCGACCAACGCCGGGGGGCCGCACTGCCTCAAGTACGGCGTCACGCTCAACCACATCCTGGGCGTGGTGGTGGTGCTCTACGACGGCACCGTGGTGACGCTCGGCGGCGAGTCGTGCGACGCGCCGGACTACGACCTGGCCTCGGTGCTGATCGGCAGCGAGGGCACGCTCGGCATCGCCACCGAGATCTGCGTGCGGCTGCTGCCGCGGCCCGAGGCCGTCAAGACCATGCTGTTCGATTTCACCACCGTCGCCGCCGCCTGCAAGACGGTCTCGGCGGTGATCGCGGGCGGCATCGTCCCCGCGGCGATGGAGATCATGGACCAGCACACGGTGGGCCTGGTCGAGGACTGGCTGCACCTGGGCCTCAAGCGCGACGCGGCCGCCGTGCTGCTCATCGAGGTGGACGGGCCGGCGGTGAGCCTGGAGCCGCAGGTCGCCGCGAT
>VBPB01000040.1:35307-35759 GCA_005893365.1 Candidatus Eiseniibacteriota bacterium | reverse complement strand
ACGCAGCGGTCCCCCAGCGTGCAGTCCTCGCGGATGACCACGCGCGGGTAGAGGTAGCCGTCCTCGCCGATCGCCGCCCCGTGCCCCACGTAGCACCCGCCCATGAGCACGACGCGGTCCCCGATGCGCGCCCCCGACTCGACGATGCAGTGCGGCCCGATCGCCACCTCGCGGCCGAGCGTGGCGTCCGCGGCGACGCAGGCGGTCGGGTGGATGCCCGGCGCCGGCCGGTAGTGGTCGGGACGGAAGATGCGCACCGCGCGCTGGAAGGCCAGGTAGGGGTTGTCGACGCGCACCAGCGGCCGCCCGGCGTCGGCCTGGTCCCGCGCGCAGATGACCGCCGAGGCGCGGGTCTCCCGGAGGTGGGCGTCGTAACGGCGGTTGGCGAGGAAGGTCACGTCGCCGGGCATGGCCTCGCGGATCCCCGCCACGCCGCGCAGGACGACCGAGCC
>VBPB01000040.1:8722-35247 GCA_005893365.1 Candidatus Eiseniibacteriota bacterium | reverse complement strand
ACGCGGAGCGCTCGTTCAGCCGGCGCACCACCTCCGCCGTCAGATCGAGATTCTTGTCGGCGAAGATGATCACGCCCCCGGCCGAGTCGAACACCAGGTCCAGCCCCTTCTCGCCCGCGAGCTTCTCCACCACCGAGCGGATCTGCTCCACCACCTCGCGCGTGGTCCGCTCGTTCTCCTGGGCGGCCTGTCCCTGCGGGCCCCAGATGCTCTGCACGAACCGTTCGTGCTCGGCGATCGCCTTCTGGAGCGCCTCCTCCTTCTCCTGGCGCTTGAGCGACGACAGGATCGGCGACAGGTCCCGCACCTCGTCGCGCAGCTGCTTGACCAGTTTCTCCTTCTCGCCCGCCTCGTCGCGCCAGCCCTGCACCTGGCGGTCGAACCGCGCCTGCGCCTCGCGGGCGTCCTTGTAGTCCTGGAAGATGCGCGCGGAATCGATGTAGCCGACGTTGAGCCCGGCGGCCCCGGCGCTGCGCGGCGCCCCGCCCGCCAGCGCCAGCACCAGCGCCGCGACGCCGAACGTCCACCGCGCGCGCCCGGATGCCGTGCCCATCATCACGCCTCGCTCGCCTGGCGAGTGTCCCGTGCCGGAAATCATGCACACGCCGCGCGGGGGCTCGTGGCCGCTGGCGGCGTCGCTCCTCCTCCGGGTATCGCCACGGATACGCGTCGTCGTCGCTCCTGGCCAGCGGCCGCGAGCCCCCCGCGGGGCATGCCCATGATTTCCGGTACGGGACACTAGAACGACGTCTGGCCGATGATGAAGTGGCCCACCGCGCGCGGCCGGTCGTCGCGGTTGAACCCGTATCCGTAGTCGAAGCCGATGATGCCGAGCAGCGGGATCTCCATCCGGAAGCCGACCCCCGCGCCGACCTTGAGGTCGAACGGGTGGATGTCGCGCCGGCCGTCCCACACGTTGCCGGCGTCGAAGAAGAGCACACCGTGCAGCGGATGGACAATGGGAAACTGCTGCTCGATGGTGGTGAGCAGCATGTAGCGACCGCCCGGGTAGCGCACGCGCGAGGTGCGCGTGCTGTCGGGCGCCGCGTTGGGGTCGTAGTCGTGCTGGGTCTCGATGTCGCGGATGAACTTGGTCGGCACCACCATGTAGTCGTCGTAGCCGCGCAGCGGATCGGGCGTGGTGCCGCCGCCGAGCCGGAACCGCTCGTAGACCGGGACCGGCGCGTGCTGGCCGGCGTAGGAGGCGAGCACGCCCACCCGCACCCGCACCATCGTCGTCAGGAACTTGAACGCGGAGGGCAGGTAGAGGCGCTCCTCGATACGATGCTTGTGGTAGTTCACCGCGCCGCCGAACGCTCCGCCCGCGAAGTCCGAGGTGATCGAGAAACGGCTGCCGTGCTTGGGATAGAGCGGATGGTCCGCGCTGTTGCGCAGGAAGTTCGCGGTGACGCTGCTGGTGCGCTCGGTGGCCCCGAACGGCAGCCCGATCAGCGCCTGCCGCGTGACCGCGTCGAGCAGGCCCAGCGAGTCGAGCTTCACGTCCTCGAGGGCGTACGAGAGCGAGCCATGCGAGTAGTCGGGCCACGGCAGCGGGCGGCCGACGCGCACCGAACCCCCGTGGCGCTGCTCGCGATAGAGATCCAGCTCGCGCTTGTAGGCGAACACCGAGAAGCCGAGCAGCGTCGGCGTGTCCCGGAACCACGGCTCGGTGAAGCTGAGCGAGTAGTCGCTGGTCTTGGCCCCCCGCTCCAGGTGGAGCTGGAGGCTCTGGCCGTTGCCCAGCACGTTGCTGTGCCCGCTCTCGACGAAGCCGGTGAGCCCGCCCTGGCCGGTGTACCCGGCGCCGGCCGAGGCGGTGCCCACCGTCTTCTCCTTGACCTTGAAGATGATGTCGACGTCGGAGCTGTCGGCCGGGGCGAAGTCCGGCACCACCTCCTCGAAGAAGCCGAGCCGCATCAGGTCGCCCTGGCTGCGCACCAGGGTGGAGCGCTTGAACCGGTCGCCCTCGCGCACCGCGATCTCGCGGCGGATGACCTTCTCGCGCGTCGCCTTGTTGCCGGTGATCTCCACCATCCGCACGTGCGACGGCTGGCCCTCGGTCACCTGGAACGAGACGTCGACGAACGAGTCGCGGACGGTCTCCTGCGGCTCCACGCCGACATAGAGGTAACCCGCCTCCGCGTAGTCGGCGTAGGCCTGCTGCTGGGCCTTCTCGACCCGGGCATGCGAGTAGAGCTCGCCCGGCTTGGGCTCCCAGTACTTGCTCACGGTCGCGTCGGCCAGCTCGTGGTTGCCGCCCCAGGCGACGGTGCCGGCGCGGTAGCGCGGGCCCTGCTCCACCGTGAACTCGAGCGTCAGGTGCCGGGGCGTGTCGCCGGGCTTGAGCTCATGCCCGAGCACCCGGGCGTCGCGGTAGCCGTGGTCGTGGTAGTAGTCCGCCAGGCGCTCGTCGTCCCCGTCGAGCTTCTCCTGGTCGATGCCGCCGCCGCCGATCAGGCGCTTCTTCTTGGTCTTGATCGCCTTGCGCAGCTTCTTCTCGGGGAAGGCGGCGTTGCCGGTGAAGAGGATGCGCGTGATCTTGACCTTCTCGCCCTCGTGCACCACCAGCCGCAGCTCGAGCCCCTGGGCGGTGGTGTCGGTCACCGCGTCCACGGCCGCCTGGGCGTAGCCGTCCTCGCGGTAGAACTTGAGCAGCGAGTCGATCTGCGCCTGCACCAGCGTCGGCGAGTACGGCTCGCCGGTGCGCAGCACCAGCTTCTTCTCGAGGTCCTCGGTGTCCTTCTTGTGGTTGCCGGAGAACACGATCTTGCTGATGCGCGGACGCTCGCGCACCTGGATGACCAGGTCCATGGCGGAGCCGCGAACGGTCTTGTAGATCTGGATGTCGTCGAACAGGCCAAGCGCGAGCAACTTGTTCACCCCGCGCTTGATGAGGTCCGGGGAGTAGCGCATCCCGCTCGGCACCTCGAACGACCGGAGGATGCGGGTGCTGTCGGTCGAGACGTTGCCGGTGACCGACACGGTGCCGATGACCAGCGTGGCAGCCGGCGTCGCCTCGGTCCCCGGCGCGGCGCCGCTGGTGTCGGCGGCACTCCCCGCGCCCGGCGCGGCGGGCGTGCCCGACCCGGGGGCCGGCGCGGTGAACCCCGACGCACCACCCAACGCACCACCTGACGCACCACCCGACGGGCGGGGCAGGGTCACGCGGACCGTGGTGTCGGCGCCGGCCGCCGAGGCCGGGGCGGTCGGGTCGGCGGCCGCCAGGCCGGCGACGAGCAGGAGGCCGAGCAGCGTGGCGCTAGCCGCGCGGGACCACGGCGGTCGCCGCAGGCTCGCTCCTCGGGGCCGGCGTGAAGTCGAGCTGGTCCTCCCGGCGGGTGACGCGGATGATGGCGCCGGAGGGCAGCTCGCCGCGCAGGATGAACTCCGAGAGCGGGTCCTCGAGCAGGCGCTGGATGGCGCGCTTGAGCGGCCGTGCGCCCAGCGCCGGGTCGAAGCCGCGGTCGATGAGCAGCTCCTCGGCCTCGGCGGTGATGTCGAGGTGGATCTCTTGCGCACCGAGTCGCTCCTTGACCTGGCCCATGAGGATGCCGACGATCGCCCGCATGTCCTCGCGCGAGAGTGCGTGGAACACGATGACGTCGTCGATGCGGTTCAGGAACTCGGGGTTGAAGGTCCGCTTGAGCTCGTCCTGGACCGTGCTCTTGATCTCGGCGAACTGGGCCTTCCCGCCCTCCGCCTGCTTGAAGCCCAGGTGCTTCCCGCCCGAGAGGATCTGCCGCCCGCCCAGGTTGGAGGTCATGATGATGACGGTGTTCTTGAAGTCCACGCGGCGGCGCGAGCTGTCGGTCAGGAGGCCGTCGTCCAGCACCTGGAGCAGGACGTTGAACACGTCCGGGTGCGCCTTCTCGATCTCGTCCAGCAGCACGACCGAGTAGGGCTTGCGCCGCACCTTCTCGGTGAGCTGGCCGCCCTCCTCGTAGCCCACGTATCCCGGGGGGGCGCCCACCAGGCGCGACACCGAGAACTTCTCCATGTACTCGGACATGTCGATGCGGATCAGCGCGTCCTCGTCGTCGAACAGGAACGCCGCCAGCGCGCGCGCCAGCTCGGTCTTGCCGACGCCGGTCGGGCCCAGGAAGATGAACGAGCCGATCGGCCGCTTCGGGTCGCGCAGCCCCACCCGGTTGCGGCGCACCGCCCGCGACACCGAGCCCACCGCCTCGGCCTGACCCACGACCCGCTTGGCGAGCTCCTCCTCCATGCGCAGGAGCTTCTTGGTCTCCTCCTCGGCCAGCTTGACCATCGGGATGCCGGTCATCACCGAGAGGACCGAGGCGATCAGTTCCTCGTCGACCTGCACCTCCTTCTCACGCTTGGACTCGGTCCAGGACTTCTTGAGCTCGTTCTTGCGCGCCCGGTACTCCTTCTCGCGGTCGCGCAGCCGGGCCGCCTTCTCGTACTCCTGCCCGCGGATCGCCGACTCCTTCTCCTTGATGACCTCCTCGAGCTTCTTCTCGAGCTCGTGGATCTCGGCCGGCACGGTGCTCACCGACAGCCGCGCGCGCGCGCAGGCCTCGTCGATGACGTCGATGGCCTTGTCGGGGAAGAACCGGTCGTTCATGTAGCGGTCGGCGAGCTTCACCGCCTGCACCACCGCCTCGTCGGTGATCTTGACGCCGTGATGCGCCTCGTACTTGTCGCGCAGCCCCATCAGGATGGCGATGGTGTCCTGGACGCTCGGCTGGTCCACCATGATCGGCTGGAAGCGGCGCTCGAGCGCCCCGTCCTTCTCGATGTACTTGCGGTACTCGTCGAGGGTGGTGGCGCCGATGCACTGCAGCTCGCCGCGCGCCAGCGCCGGCTTGAGCATGTTCGAGGCGTCGATGGCGCCCTCGGCGCCGCCCGCCCCGACGATGGTGTGCAGCTCGTCGATGAAGATCACCGTGTCCTTGGACTCGCGGATCTCGTTCATGACGGTCTTGAGCCGCTCCTCGAACTGGCCGCGGTACTTGGTCCCCGCCACCACCGCCGCCAGGTCGAGGGTCACGATGCGCTTGTTCTTGAGGCTCTCCGGCACCTGCCCCGAGACGATGCGCTGCCCCAGGCCCTCGGCGATCGCGGTCTTGCCCACGCCCGGCTCGCCGATCAGCACCGGGTTGTTCTTCTTGCGGCGCGACAGCACCTGGATGACGCGCTCGATCTCCTTCTCGCGCCCGATCACCGGATCGAGCTTGCCCTCGCGGGCGAGCTGGGTGAGGTCGCGCCCGAACTGGTTCAGGGCCGGCGTCTCGGGACGCTCCTCGCGCTCGGTCCCGCCCTGCGCCGACGGCGTGCCGCCCAGGAGCTTGAGCGTCTCCTCGCGCACGCGCTTCCGGTCGACGCCCAGCTCGAGCAGCACCTTGGCCGCCACCCCCTCGCCCTCGCGGATCAGGCCCAGCAGCAGGTGCTCGGTGCCGACGTAGTTGTGCCCGAGCGAGCGGGCCTCCTCGACGGCCAGCTCCAGGACGCGCTTGGCGCGCGGGGTGAACGGGATCTCGCCGATGGTCATGGTCCCGCCCGAGGCGCTGACCATGTTCTCCACTTCCTGGCGGATGCGGTCGAGATCCAGCCCCAGGTTGTTGAGCACGGTGGCGGCGATGCCCTCGCCCTCGCGGATGACGCCGAGCAGCAGGTGCTCGGTGCCGATGTAGTCGTGCTGCAGGCGGGCGGCTTCCTCGCGCGCCAGATAGATGACCTTCCGGACCCGTTCGGTGAACTTATCGTGCATGTTGGTTGGCTCCATCCAGCGGACGGTCGACGGACCGTCCGCGCCATCGGCCCTTGGGACTCACCTCCACCCCGACATCCTACCCCAGTCGGCGGGGCGCGGGTCCTTAGCGACCGTCGCCCGCTAGCCGCGGGCCTCCCGGACGGGCCGCCCTGCCCGCCCTGTCATGGGTTCCCCGCGGGTCCGGCCTCGCGCGCGGCCGTCGCCAGCCGTTCGCGGACCAGTTGGGCGCGGTAGACGTTGCGTTCCGCCAGCGTCAGCTCGCCGCCATGGGCGCGCTGCAGATGGGCGGGTTGGGTGAGCACCAGCAGTTCGTTGACCACCCTGAGCGGGCACAGCCCCGGGAGCCCCATCGACACCCCGAGCCGCACCGCCGAGCACAGATTGATGACCTCCTGCGACGCGATCGAGCGACAGTAGCGCAGGATACCGTAGGCGCGCCACACCTTGTCCTCGGTCTGGATCCGGGCGTCGCGCACCAGCCGTTCGCGCGCCCGCTCCTCGGTCTCGATCACCTGGCGGGTCACCCGCTCGAGGCTCTCGATCGAATCGCGCTCGCTCTGGCCGAGCGTGGTCTGGTTGGAGACCTGGAACAGGTTGCCCATCACGTCGCTGTGCTCGCCGTAGAGCCCGCGCACGTTGAGGCCCACCTGCATGATGCTCTTGAGCACCTTCTGGATCTCCTGCAGCAGCACCAGCGCCGGCAGGTGGATGAGCACCGAGGCCCGGAGCCCCGTGCCGGTGTTGGTCGGGCAGGAGGTCAGGTAACCGATCTCGTCGGAGAAGGCGAAGTCGAGCGACTGGCCCAGCTCGTCGTCGGCATGATCCGCGGCCGTCCAGGCCTCGGCGGGCTGGATGCCGGAGGCCATCGCCTGCAGCCGCAGGTGATCCTCCTCGTTGATCATCAGCGACAGCCGTTCCCCGGGGGCGATGAAGATGCCGCGCGGCTTGGCGCCATCCCCGAGCTCGTGGCTCACCAGGTGCCGCTCGACCAGCACCTGCCGGTCGACCGGGCCCAGCTCGGTCATCTTGAGCAGCAGGCCCTGCGAGAAGGAGGGCGCCCGTTGGAGCGCCCCGGTCACCGTCGCCATCACGCCCTGCAGCTGCTCGTCGCGGGCGCGGTGCGTGAACGGGACGTGCCGCAGGTTGCGCGCCAGGCGCACCCGCGTCGAGACGACGATGTCGGCCTTGGGGCCGCTGCCGTCCAGCCACGGGCTGGGGCCGCGCACCAGGGCGTCGAGATCGTCCAGCGGGGGGCTCATCGGGGCTTCTCCGTTTGGGTCGCCTTGTCCTCCTTCTCGAGCTGCTGGATCTCGTCGCGCAGCTCGGCGGCCCGCTCGAACTCCTCGCGCTCGACGGCGCGCTGGAGCTCGTCGTAGAGGCGCTGCATCTGGCGCGACCGCGACACCCCCTCGCCGTCGCGCGCCGGGGACTTGCCCTTGTGGCGCGTGTCGCCGTGGATGCGCCGCAGCAGCGGCCGCAGCTGGAACTGGAAGGCCTGGTAGCACTCGGCGCAGCCCAGCCGCCCGGTCTCCTTGAACGCCGAGTAGAGCATGCCGCAGCGCGGGCACTGGACGTGGCCGACCCGCTCCTCCTCGGTGCTGGTGACGCTGTCCACCATCCCGGCGATGAGGTCGGCGATGTCGAACTTCTGCTTGGCCTGGGGCGCCTGGAGCCCACGCTCCTGGGCGCACCGCTCGCACACGTGGATCTCCGACATGGTGTTGTCGTGGATCTCCGTGAAGTGAACGGTCGCGGGGTTCTTCCCGCAGATCTGGCAGAGCATCGTGTTCATCCCTCTAGGCCGCTTTGGAAACCCGATCACTGCGTTGGCTCGGTCGCTCCTCGCTGCGGAGTATCGCCCGATACACCTCGCTCGTCGCTCCCTCCCCGGACCCGCTTGCGCGGGTGCCCCGTCCTCGGCTTTCCAAAGCAGCCTAGGCCGATTCGACCAGCCGTCCCGACTCCAGCGTCAGGACGCGGTCGGCGAGCGACGCCAGCCTATCATTGTGGGTGACGATCACAAATGTCTGATGCTTCTCGCGCGCGAGCGACACGATCAAGTCTTGAAGATGCTGCGCCGCACCGGGGTCGAGGTTGCCCGAGGGCTCGTCGGCCAGCACCAGCTCGGGCTCGGGCGCCAGCGCGCGCGCCACCGCGACGCGTTGCGCCTCGCCACCCGAGAGCTCGGCGGGACGATGCTCCCAGCGCTCGCGCAAGCCCACCGCGGTCAGCGCCTCGCGGGCGCGCGTCCGCGCTTGGGCCTCGGCCTCGCCCGCGATGAGCAGCGGCATCATGACGTTCTCCTCGGCGCTGAACTCCGGCAGCAGGTGATGGAACTGGAACACGAATCCGATGCGGCGCGCGCGCACCTGGGCCAGGGCCTCGTCGCCCAATCCGTCCAGCCGCTGCCCGCGCAGGGCGAGCGTCCCGCGGTCCGGCCGGTCCAGCGTCCCGAGGATGTTAAGAAGTGTGCTCTTCCCCGCGCCGGAGACGCCGAGGATTGCCAGAATTGTGCCATGGATGACCTCGAGGTCCACGCCCTTGAGGACCTCCAGCGCCCCCCCCGGCCCGTGGTACACCTTCGCGACTCCAGTCGCCGCCAGCACGACATCCCCATGCTCAACGCCCTGTCGCATCGAGGATTGCCCGGGCCGGTTCATGCGATCTCTCAGGCCTGGCGCCGGATGGCGTCCACCGGGTCCAGGAGCGATGCCCGCCAGGCCGGGTAGAGTGCGGCGGCCAGGCACAGGAGCACCGAGGCCAAAATGACCGCGGCGAAGTCCCCCGCTTCCGGCCGCACCGGGAGCCGTTCGATGAAGTAGACGTCGCCGGGCAGCCGCACGAACGGGTAACGCTGCAACACCGCGATCAGGAGCCCCCCCAGCGTCACCCCCAGCCCGGTCCCGAGGCCGCCGATCAGCAACCCCTCGAGCAGGAACACCCGCATCACCACGCGGCGCGAGGCCCCCAGCGACTTGAGCACGCCGATGTCGCGCCGCTTCTCGAGCACCACCATGAACAGCGTGCTGACGATGCTGAACGCCGCCACCAGCACGATCAGGGCGAGGATCACGAACATCACCGTCTTCTCGAGCTTCATCCAGGTGAAGAGGTTCCGATTGAGCTCGATCCAGTTGTTCGCGCGCACGCCCGGAGTGTCGAGGGTGCGCAGCAGGTCGCCGGCGATGCGCGGGGCCGCGAACATGTCGGCGAGCTTGATCTCGATGCCGGTGACGCTGCCGCCGAGCTGGAAGAAGTCCTGCGCCGGGGCGAGCCCGGTGAAGCCGAAGCTCGAATCGTAGGTGTAGAGCCCGGAGGTGAAGATCCCGGCGACCCGGAACGGCCGCAGCTTGGGGCTGTACCCGAGCGCCGAGTGCTGGGCGCCCGCCAGCGAGGCGAGCACCACCGTGTCGCCGATCGCCGCCCCCACCCGCGCCGCCAGCTCCGAGCCGAGCACGATCGCCGGCAGCCCGCCGGCCGCGGCCCCCGGGATGCTGTCGAGCGGCGGGGCGATGTTCCGCCCCACGCTCGTGACCCGGCGCTCCGCGGCCAGGTCCACGCCCTTGACGACCAGCCCCTCGGCGTAGCCGCCCCGCAGGACCATCGCCTTGGCGTAGACGAACGGGGCCGCCCCCACCACGCCCGGATAGCGGGCGGCCCGCGCGGTGAGCGAGTCCGGGTCGCCGATGCCGCCGGTATTGTCGCCGAGCAGCACCACGTGCGCGTCGGTGCCGGCGATGCGGCTCTGGATCTCGTTCTCGAAGCCGTTCATCACCGCCAGCACCGTGAGCAGGGCGGTGACCCCCAGCGCCACGCCGCCGATCGAGATGCCGGCCAGCACGGTCGCGAAGCTGCTCCACCGCCGCGACCTGAGATACCGGGCGGCGATCCACAGCGGGAGGTTCACGGGGTGGCGGCGTCCGCGCGGTCGGCCGGGGCGGCCTCGTCGTCCTCCGCGTCCACCTCGGCGCGTCCTTCCTCGGGGCGCAGCTGCGGGAACAGGATCACCTCGCGGATCGAACGGGCGCCGGTGATCAGCATGCACAGCCGATCGATGCCGATCCCCACCCCGCCGGTGGGCGGCATGCCGTACTCGAGCGCGCGGACGTAGTCCAGGTCCATCATCTGCGCCTCGTCGTCGCCCTGGGCCCGGCGGGTCCCCTGCTCCTCGAAGGCGGCCGCCTGCGCCAGCGGATCGTTCTGCTCCGAGAACGCGTTGGCCAGCTCCATGCCGCAGGCGAACATCTCGAAGCGCTCGACCACCGCCGGGTTGCCGCGCTTGAGCCGTGCGAGCGGCGACACCTCGCGCGGGTAGTCCACGACCAGGCACGGCTGCTGCAGCTCGGGCTGGACCAGCACGCTGAACAGCTCGTCGAGCAGGCCGCCGGCCCCGGTGCCGGGCTTGGCCGCGAGCCCGCGCGCCTGCGCCAGCCGCGCCAGCCGGGCGGGATCCAGGTCGTGCACCGACTCGCCCACCTTGCCGCTCACCGCGTCCAGCATCGACACCCGCGGCCACGGGGCGGTGAAGTCGAGCGGGGTCCCCTGCCACTCGAGGCGCCGCGTCCCGCAGGCGCGCTCGACCGGCTCGCCCACCAGCGCCTCGGTGAGCGTCATCATGTCGCCCACGTCCGCGAACGCCTGATAGGCCTCGAGCATGGTGAATTCGGGGTTGTGGGTGCGGTCCATGCCCTCGTTGCGGAAGTCGCGTGAGAACTCGTAGACCCGCTCGAGCCCGCCGACGATCAGGCGCTTGAGGTAGAGCTCGTTGGAGATGCGCAGGTAGAGCTCCATGTCGAGCGCCTGGTGCCGGGTGGTGAAGGGGCGGGCGAAGGCGCCGCCGTAGAGCGGCTGCAGCACCGGGGTCTCGACCTCGAGGAAGTCGCGCCCGTCGAGCACCGTGCGCATCGCGCGGGTGAGCCGCGCGCGGCGCCGGAAGATCTCGCGCACCTCGAGGTTCATGAACAGGTCGGCGTAGCGCTGGCGGAAGCGCGTCTCTTGGTCCTTCAAGCCGTGCCACTTCTCGGGCAGCGGCCGCAGCGCCTTGGCCAGCAGCTCGACGTCGTCGACGCGCACGGTGATCTCGCCGGTCCGGGTCCGGAACAGGGGGCCCGAGACCCCGATCCAGTCGCCGACGTCCAGCAGCTCGTAGCGCGCGAACCGCTCCGCCAGGTTCTGGGCGCGGAAGTAGAGCTGGATGCGCCCGCTGCCGTCGAGCAGGTGGGCGAAGCCGGCCTTGCCGTGCCCGCGCAGCGTCAGGATGCGCCCGGCGATCCGCACCGTCTCGCCCGGCGTCTCGGTCACCGCGTCCCCGCGGGCGATCAGGTCCGCGGCGTGATGCGTGACCTCGAACCGGTAGGCGTACGGGTCGACCCCGAGGGCGCGCCAGCGATCGAGTTTCTCGCGGCGCTGCCGCATCAGTTCCTGGAGCGACATGGGATCCTTCCGGGTCGGGGCGGGCGGCCGCGCCGGCCGTGGCGCGGGGGTCGAATCGAGCGAATCTAGGGACCGGTGCCGCGGAGTGTCAAGACGACACCGGCCTCAGCGCTCGTCCACCACCAGGCGCGCGACCCGCGTGCCTTGCCGCGTGCGGAACGCGATGAACGAGCCTTCTCGTGACATCCGAGGCTCCTCGCCACCTTCCCCACCCGCGATCCGCGCGGTCGTCGGGGAGCGCATCGATCGCACGGAGCGACCACCCGTCCTGACGGACGCTTACCCCCCGTTCGGCTTCCATCGCGGGCGCGGGACCTGCGCCGCCGCCCCGGCGGCGGCCGATGCCATGGCCAAGGTGATGCCGAGGCCGAACCAGAGTCCGATCCGTGTCGCCCGCAGCACGCCGTCGACCTCGCTCGTCCGCGACTCTCGATTCCCTCGCCCGCTACCTTCCGCTCCCGGACCCCGCTTCGCGATGGAGCCGCTCGAGCGAGAGCTTGTCCGTGCCCGGGTCCACCGGCACCGGGTAGCGTCCGGTGAAGCAGGCGCTGCAGAACCGCTCGGGCTCGCGCTCGCAGGCGAGCAACCCTTCGTGCGAGAGGTAGCCCAGCGAATCCGCGCCCAGGTAATCGCGGATCTCCTCGACCGTCTTGACCGCGCCGATCAGCTCGCGGCGGCTCGGCGTGTCGATGCCGTAGAAGCAGGGGTGCGTCACCGGCGGCGAGCCGACGCGGAAGTGGACCTCGGTGGCCCCGTTCTTCTTGAGCATGCGCACCAGCTTGCGCGAGGTGGTGCCGCGCACGATCGAGTCGTCCACCAGCACGATGCGCCGCCCGGCCAGCACCTCGCGCACCGGGTTGAACTTGACCCGCACGCTCGAGTCCCGGCCCCCCTGGTGCGGCTGGATGAAGGTGCGGCCGACGTAGTGGTTGCGGATCAGCCCGAGCTCGTAGGGGATCCCCGAGCGCTCGCTGAAGCCCAGCGCGATCGAGTTGCTCGAGTCGGGCACGGCCAGCGTCAGGTCGGCTTGGACCGGATGCTCCTCGGCCAGCCGCCGGCCGATGCGCCGCCGCACCCGGTCCACGGTGTCGCCGAAGACGACGCTGTCGGGCCGCGAGAAGTAGATGTGCTCGAAGATGCACTGGCGCGGCGGGTCGGCCGCCGGCAGGGCGCGGGTCACGCGCATCCCCTGGCCGTCGAGCCGGATCAGTTCGCCCGGCTCCACGTCGCGGACGAACTCGGCGGCCACCAGGTCGAGCGCGCAGCTCTCGCTCGCCACCACGTAGCCGTCGCCGAGGCGCCCGATGCACAGCGGCCTAAAGCCGTGCGGGTCGCGCAGCGCCAGCACCGCCTCGCGGGTCAGCACCACCATCGAGTAGGCGCCCCGCACCTGGCGGGCGGCCTCGACCAGCGCCGCCTCGGGATCCTCGGCCGCCGAGATCGCCATCAGGTGCAGGAAGATCTCGGTGTCGAGCGTGGTCTGGAAGATGGACCCCGCGCCCTCGAGCCCGAGGCGCAGCTCGCGGGCGTTGACCAGGTTCCCGTTGTGGGCCAGCGCCAGCGGGCCGCCGCGGTAGACCACGCGCAGCGGCTGGGTGTTCTCGAGCGTCAGCCCGCCGCTGGTGGAATAGCGGTTGTGGCCGATCGCCATGCTCCCGCCCAGGCTCGCCAGCAGGGCGTCGTCGTAGACGTCCGAGACCAGGCCGATGCCCTTGTGCGAGTGGAACTCGCCGCGCTCGTCGCACGAGACGAGCCCGCTCGACTCCTGGCCGCGGTGCTGGAGCGCGTGCAGGCCCAAGCCCACGACCTCCGCCGCGCGCGGCACGCCGACCGCGGCGAACACCCCGCATTCCTCGCGCCAGCCACCGGCTCCCGTCCCGACTTCGCTCATCGCGTCTCCCCCACGTCGGCCATCCACGGCAGCGGGATCGTCGCCCCCGCGATCCGATGCTCCTGCGCGTGCGGGTTGCACAGCAGGCCGTGACGCCGGTCGCGCAGCACCGCCAGCTCCTCGGTCAGGCCGATCGGGTCGCGCGCCTCTTGGGCCCAGCCCAGCATCCAGGCCACGCCCTCGCGCACCTCGATCGCGGTCCCGGTCTCGTGCCGCCACCAGCGCTCGGCCGCGGGCCGCCGCTCTTGGTCCCGGTCGTAGACCAGCACCGCGTGCTCGGTCGTGGCCACCGGCGCGATCTCGGCCGGTGCCAGCCGCACCACGCAGCGCTCCTTCTGCGGATTGTAGAACTGGATCGAACGGTGCAACAGTGCTTCCAGCTCCCCGCGCGCCGGCAGCGGCCCCGACAGCTCGAACACCCGCAGCCGGCGCAGGCTGGCGAGCACCCTCCCGGCGGCCAGGTGCGCGCGCGCCACCGCCAGCGCCGAGACCGCCTCGGCATCCTCGCCCCTCGGCTCGATCCAGGCTTGCGCCAGGCCCGCGGCCGCCCGCTTGCGGACCATCAGGCCTCCTTGAGATGCCGCGCCAGCCCCGCGAACAAGGTGAGGCCCGGCCCGGGCGCATCGGCCGACCCGCTGCGCAGCGCCGCCTCGCGCGCCTCGGCCCAGGTCCCGGTCGTGTCGCGGCTCATCGCCCCCAGGTCCACAGCCCGCTCGGGATGCGGCATCAGCGCCAGCACCGTGCCGCGCGCGTCGCACACCGCCGCCGCGGCGGCCGCGGCCCCGTTGGGATTGTCGGGGAACGCGTCGGCCGGCGCGCCATCCGCCTTGGCGTAGCGCAGCGGCACCTGGCCCGCGCGCAAGAGGGCCTCGAGGCGCGCGGGCTCGCGGCTCGCGAACCGGCCTTCGCCGTGGGCGACCGGCAGCGGCAGCAACGTCCCGGCCGCCAGCGTGCGCGTGAACACGCACGCCGAGGGCTCGACGCGCGTGTAGACCCAGCGCGCGTAGTAGCCGCTCCGCTCGGGCATGTGGTTGCGCGCCAGCGCCAGCTCGACGCCGCCGCCCCCCGGGACCAGCCCGGCCTCCACCAGCACCTGGGCGCCGTTGCAGATGCCCAGCACCGGCTTGCCGCGCGAGGCCTCCTCGGCCAGGACCTCGACCAGCGGCTCCTTGGCCGCCAGGGCGCCCGCGCGCACCCGATCCTGATACGAGAACCCGCCCGGCAGCAGGTAGGCCTGGTACCCGCGCAGCTCGGACGCCGGCCGGGTCCAGCGGAAGAGCTCGGGGATGAGACCCACGCGCTCCAGGGCGCGGGCACTCTCGGCCTCGCAGTTGACGCCCGGGAACTGGATCACCGCTACGCGCGGCGGGCTCACGACTCGGCCTCGCGTTCGTTCCAGAGCCGCGCCAGCGGCTGGGCCGCCGCCTGTCGCAGCTCCTCGGCGCTCCAGGCCAGCGTGGTGCCGGCGGCGAGCCGTACCCGCAGCGTCGGGTCCGCGACCACCGTCCCCACCGGCCAGGCGAGCAGCGAGCGCTCGCGCGCCGCGTGCAGCAGGCGCGTCGCCCGTTCCGGCGGCACCTCGAAGAGGATCGCCGGCCGCTCGCTGAACAGCGCCACCCCATCGGTGGCTTCCAGCACCGACAGGTCCACCTGGGCGCCCCGCCCGCGCCCGGCCGGACAGGCCATCACCATCTCGGCCAGGGCGCCCGCCAGACCTCCGTCGCTCACGTCGTGGGCCGCTTCGACCCACCGCCCCTCGGCGGCGAGGACCGCCAGCTCCTGGAGCCGGGCCTCGCGCGCCAGGTCGAGACTGGGCGGGGCGCCGGCCGGCTCGCCCAGGAGATCGCGCAGGTAGGCGCTGCCGCCGATCTCGTCGCGCGGCTCGCCCACCAGGACCAGGAAGTTCCCGTCGCCACGCAGCGCCAGGCCCACCGCCTTAGTCACGTCGTGCACCACGCCGGCGCACCAGACGATCGGGGAGGGCGGCACCGCGCGGTCGCCGGTCTGGTTGTGCAGGCTCACGTTCCCGCTCACGAACGGCAGCGGCTGTCCCGGGGCCGCGAGCCCGCCCAGCGCCTCGGCCGCCACCGCCAATCCCTCGAGCGTGGCGGTCAAGTCGCCCATCACGGTCTCGTCCTGCGGATGCCCGAAGTTGAGGCAGTCGGTGAGCGCCCACGGCCGGCCGCCCACGCACGCCACGTTGCGCGCCGCCTCCGCCACCGCGTGCCGCGCCCCCAGCTCGGGGTCGCTCCCGCACCAGTGCGGGTTGCCGCCCACCGCCAGCGCCACGCCCAGCGGGCGCCCGGGATGAACGCGGATCACCGTGGCCTCGGCCTCCCCGGGCCGGAGCCAGGTGCGGCCCTGCACCTCGCTGTCGTAGTGGCGGAACAGGTACTCGCGCGAGCCGCCGTTGGGGCTCGCCAGCAGCGTGAGCAGCGCGCGCTGGAGGTCGGCCGCCCGCCGCCGCGGCCGCGCCGGCGCCGGCGGCGGCCGCCGCCGCGCCTTGCGCTGCACGCGCCGTCCGGTGGTGATGGCGGCGACCGGGCAATCGACCAGCGTCTCGCCCTGCCACGAAACGCGATACCGCCCGCCGTCATCGGCGCGGCCGATCACGCGCGCCGCCGCCCCGGGATGGACCGCCCCCAGGGCCAGGTCGCGGTTGTAGATCTCGCACAGCTCGCCCGCGAACGCCTCGGGCACCACCCAGCAGTAGCGCTCCTGGGTCTCCGCGCACAGCAGCACCTCGGGCGGGATCTCCCGTGCCACGCGCGGCACCTCCTCGAGCCGGATCGTGGCGCCGCGGCCGCCGGCCGCGGCCAGCTCCGCGGTGGCGCAGGCCACCCCGCCGGCGCCCAGGTCCTTGAACCCGACCGCCAGGCCCCGCTCGCGCACCCGGCGGAACACCTCCGCGTGCGCCACGTGGAGCACGCGCTTGAGGAACGGGTCGGGACGCTGGACCGCCGCGCGCTGATCGCCGCCCAGCTCGCCCGAGGCGAACGCGGCGCCGCCGAACCCGCTCTCGTCGGTCGGCTTGCCCACCAGCACGAACACCCAGGGCCCCGCCCCCGCCGGGACGGCGCTCCTCAGGATGCCGTCGCGCGGGACCAGCCCCAGGCTCATCACGTTGACGAGGCAATGGCCGGCGAAGCCCGCGTCGAAGTACAGGTCGCCGCCCAGGTTCGGCACGCCGAGCGCGTTGGCGTAGTCGGCGATGCCGCGCACCACGCCGCGCGCGATGTCGCGCACCGCGACCCCGCCGGTGCGCGGATCGCCGAAGCGCAGCGCGTCCAGCACCCCCACCACCTCGGCGCCCATGCACGCCACGTCGCGGACGATCCCGCCCACCCCGGTGGCCGCGCCCTCGACCGGCAGCACCTGGCTCGGATGGTTGTGGCTCTCGTGCGCCATCACCAGCGCCAGGTCCTCGCAGGGCGAAGGCAGCGCCACCACCCCGGCGTCCTCGCCGGGCCCGAGGATCACCTGCGGGGCCTGGGTGGGCAGCCGCTTGAGCAGGTGGCGCGTCGACTTGTAGGAGCAGTGCTCGCTCCACAGGATGCCGAACAGCACGACCTCGGCCCAGCTCGGCGGCCGGCCCAGCAGCTGCGGCAGGAGCGTCACCTCCTCCGCCTCGAGCACCACGCCGCGCGCGGCGAGCCGGGCCACCACCGACGCGGGCTCGAGCGCCTCTTGGGCGCTGTAGGCCGCGGGACTGCGGGTCCCCGTGGTCATGCGCCGCCTGCCGCCGGGGGCGTGGCGCGCGCGAACAGCGCGTCGACGTGGCGCAGCGGCCAGGCCAGGTCGAAGCACTCGGCCAGCCGCTCCGCGCTCAGCACCCGCCGCACCTCGGGATCCGCCGCGACCCTAAGGCGGAACGACTCGCCCCCTTCGAGCGCCGCCAGCGCGTGGCCCTGGACCAGGCGGTAGGCGTCGTCGCGGGCGAGCCCGGCGGCGGTGAGCGCCAGCAGCACGCGCTGCGAGCAGATGAGCCCGCCGCCCGCGTCCAGGTTGCGCCGCATCGCCTCGGGATGGACGGAGAGCCCCGCGAGCACCTGGTCGAGCTCGCTCAGCATGAAGTCGGCGACCAGGAACGCGTCCGGCAGCACCACCCGCTCGGCCGAGGAGTGGCTGATGTCGCGCTCGTGCCACAGGGCCTGGTCCGCGAAGCCCACGGCGGCGTAGCCGCGCAGCAGCCGGCTCAGCCCGCACACCCGCTCGCAGCGGATCGGGTTGCGCTTGTGCGGCATGGCCGAGGAGCCCTTCTGGCGCTCGCGGAACGGCTCCTCGGCCTCGCGCACCTCGCTGCGCTGCAGGTGACGGATCTCGAGGGCGATGCCCTCGAGCGTGCCGCCCAGCACCGCCAGGGCGGCGAGCAGGGCCGCGTGGCGGTCGCGTTGCACCACCTGCGTGGCAACCGGCTCGGCGGCGAGCCCGAGGGCCGCCAGCGCGTCGGTCTCGACCTCCGGGTCCAGGTGCGCCAGCGTCCCGACCGCGCCCGAGCACTTCCCGACCGCGCAGCCCGAGAGCGCCGCTGAGAGCCGCGCCTGGTCGCGCCCGAGCGTCTCGCTCCAGACCAGGCCCTTGAGCCCGAAGGTGATCGGCTCGGCGTGGACCCCGTGGGTGCGGCCCACCATCGGCGTGTGACGATGGCGCTGCGCCAGATCCCAGACCGTCGCGCGCAGCCGGGCGAGCCCGGCCTCAAGCTGCCGCCCCGCCTCGGCCAGCTGCAGCGCCAGGGCGCTGTCGACCACGTCCGACGAGGTGAGGCCCACGTGGAGGTGGCGCGCGTCGTCGCCGGCGCTCTCGGCCACCATCGACAGGAAGGCGATGACGTCGTGGCCGACCTCGGCCTCGAGGGCCGCCATGCGCTCAGGGTCCAGCCGGATGCGACCGCGCAGCCGCTCGGTCACCCCCGCCGGCACCTGGCCGCGGCGCTCGCGCGCGCCGGTCACCGCCAGCTCCACCTCGAGCCAGCGGGCCAGCCGGGCGGCCTCGCTCCACACTAGGGCCATCGCCGGACGCGCGTAGCGGGCGATCATCGGCCGCCGCCCGGCAGCTCGACCAGCACCAACGTCACCTCGAACGACTTGCTCCCGCGCTCGATCCCCAGCACCAGCTTGTCCCCCACGTTGGCGCCGTAGATGCCGCGCTGGGCGTCGTCGACGTTGTTGACCACGATCCCGTTCACCTTGCGGATGCGGTCCCCCGGCTTGACCCCGGCCCGCCCCGCCGGGCCATCGGGGTCGACGCGGCTGACCACCAGGCCGCTCAGGTCGGCGAAGCCGAGTCGCGCCGCCAGCTCGCGGGTGAGCGGCTGGAGGTTCATCCCGGGATAGGGCTGACGCACCCGGCCGTAGCTCCGGATCTCCTGCATCACCCGCTTGGCCAGATTGATGGGGATGGCGAAGCCCAGGCCGATCGAGCCGCCGCTCTGCGTGAAGATGAACGCGTTGATGCCGATCACCTCGCCGTCGGCGTTCACCAGCGGCCCGCCGCTGTTGCCGGGATTGATGGCGGCGTCGGTCTGGATCATGTTCTTGTAGACCCCGGTGCCGCTGGCATCCACCTTGATGTCGCGGTGCGTGGCGCTGATCACCCCCGCCGTCACCGTCGGCTGCGTGTCGTTGAGCAGGTAGCCGAACGGGTTGCCGATGGCGATCGCCCACTCGCCCACCATCAGGCGGTCGCTGTCGGCGAGCGGGGCCGCCGGCAGGTCTGAGCCCTCGACCTTGAGCACCGCCAGGTCGTAGACCTCGCTGGCGCCCATGACCTTGGCCGGGAACTCACGCCCGTCGGTGAGCGTGACCTTGATCTCCTCGGCGTCGTGGGTGACGTGCTCGTTGGTGAGCACCAACCCCGAGGCGTCGACGATGACGCCCGAGCCCAACCCCGGCGTGCGCTGGCGGAACTCGCTGGGCGGGAAGAAGCGGTCGAAGAAATCGTCGTGGGGCATGCCCGGGAAGGGATCGGCGCGCACCACCCGGGTGGCGATCACGCTCACCGAGACCACCGACGGGCTCACCCGCTCGGCGGCGGTGACGATGGCGGTACGCCGCGAGGACATGAGGTTCTGGGCCGGGGCGGCCTCGGCGCGCCCCGCCAGCGCCAGTGCCACCGCCCCCCCTGCCACCGCCACCAGCCGCCCGAGCGTCGCGCGGAGGTCCCGGCGCGCGCCCGCCCGACCCGCCTCCCCCATCCCACCGCCTGTCATGGATAGAACACCTCCTCCAGGCACAGAGCGTGCGCCGGCGCGGTCGGACCCGCCCGGGACCGGTCGCGCGCGGCCAGGCACGCGCGCATCGCCTCCGCCGGATCGGGCCGATCCTGAAATGCCAGCGCCGTGCCCACGAGGTTGCGCACCATATGGTAGAGGAAGTGGTCGGCGATGACGTCGAGCAGGAGGCCACCCTCCCACGGCCGCCACGAGGCGCGCACGATGCGGCAGCGGCTCCCCCGCGGCGTGCCGCCCGCGGCCTGGAACGACGCGAAGTCCTGCTCGCCCAAAAGCGGCGCCACCGCCTTCACCAGGCCCTCCGGATCCACCGGATGCCGGGGGCGCCAGGCGAACCGCTTGAGCAGGACGTCGTCCTGGTACAGCAGCCGGTAGGCGTAGCGCCGCGCCACCGCGGAGTGACGGGCGTCGAACCCGCGAGGCGCCTCGGCGGCGTCGCGCACCGCGAGGTCGGCGGGCAGCCGGCGGGTGAGGGTCGGGCGCAGGGCGCGGACCGGGAGGGCGGCCGCGGTGGTGAACGTGGCCACCTGCCCGCGCGCGTGGCAGCCGGCGTCGGTCCGGCCGGCGCCGGTCAGCGCCACCGGCTCGCTCAGGATCTCGCTGAGATGGGTCTCCAGCACGCCCTGCACCGTCCGCCTCCCGGGCTGACGCTGCCATCCGTCGAACGCCGCGCCGTCGTACGCCACGCGCAGCCTGACCGTCCGCACCTCACCCCCGCCAGAAGATGGCCAGCGCCGCGAGCGCCGCCCCCAGCGCCAGCGACACCCGATCCGCACCCGACGCTTGGGACGCCGCACCGGGTCGCCCGAGCGAGGCTCCGGCCGGCCGCAGGCGATGGTGCCGCGACTCGAGCGCCAGCGCCACGCGCTCGGCGCGCTCCAGCGCTCCCACCATCGCCGGCACCGTCCCGGCTCTCAGCCGCTCCAGCCGCTCGCGGGCCCCGCGCGGGGGCCGGCCCGCGCGCAGCGCCTGCACGCGCCCGATGCGCGCCGCCTCCGCGCCGAGCAGGGGGGCGAAGCGCAGCGACAGGCCCAGGACCGCCCGGGCCTCGCTCACCGGCACGCCGAGGCGTTGGAGCGGCGCCAGCCAGCGCGCGGCCGAGTCCGCGGCACGCTCCCCCGGCCAGGCGGCCTTGAGGCCCAGCAACGCCACGCACGCGCCGGCGAACCGGAGCGTCAGCAGCAGCCCGAGGTCGAGCCCCGCCTCGGTGGCGTGGCGGCCGGCGAGCACCGGCCACGGCCCCGCGAGCGGACGTCCCGGCGTCAGGTAGAGGTTGAGCGCCCAGCCCAGGGCGGCCCCGGTCGCCATCATGATCCGCCAGCGGCGCGTGGGCACCGTGGCCGAGGCGGCGATCGCCGCCCCGGTCGCCACCAGCAGGCAGAGCAGGGCGGTCTCGATCCGCCCGGCCACCAGCGCACCGAGCATCGCTCCGACCAGCGCCGGGCCCAGGTGCGCGCGGACCGCCCGCACCCGGCGGCTCATCGCGGGCCCGCCGCCCGCTCGCGCTTGGGGCCGGGCGCCGCGTCGCGCCGGGCCCCACCCGGCGCCCCACTCGGCGCCGGCGTCAATCCCTCGGCGATCTGGACGGCGTTGGTCGCCGCCCCCTTGCGCAGGTTGTCGGAGGTGACGAAGAACTCGAGGCCGCGCGGATGCGAGAGGTCGCGCCGCGCCCGCCCCACGAACACCTCGTCGCGGCCCTCGGCCGCCAGAGGCGTCGGATACCGGCCCTCGCCCGGGGCGTCGACGACCACCAGGCCGGGTGCGGCGCGCCACAACGCGCGCGCCTCCTCGGGATCGAGCGGCCGCGCCAGCGTCACGTTGACCGACGCGGCGTGGCCCACGCGCACCGGCACGCGCACCGCGGTCGCGGTGACCGGCAGGTCGGGCAGCCCGAGGATCTTGCGGGTCTCCCACACCACCTTCATCTCCTCGCGGCTGTAGCCGTTCTCCTCGAAGCGGTCGATGTGCGGCACGACGTTGAAGGCGAACGGGGCGCCGCCGTCGCGGCGGGCGGGCGGCGGGCCGTCGAGTCCGCCGCGCACGCCGCGCTCCAGCTCGTCGAGCGCCTCGCTGCCGGCCCCCGACACCGACTGGTAGGTCGAGACCACGACGCGCTCGAGGCCGACCGCGCGCGCGAGCGGGGCCAGCGCCACCACCAGGCCGATCGTCGAGCAGTTGGGATTCGCGACCAGCGTGGGGTGGCCCGCCAGCAGCGCGCCGTTGACCTCGGGCACGACCAGCGGCACCGGATCGTCGTAGCGGAAGGCGCTGCTGAGGTCCACGACCGTGACGCCGGCCGCGCGCGCCACCGGCGCCCACTGCTGGCTCACCGCGTTCGCCGAGGCGAACAGCGCCAGGTCCACGCCGGCGAACGCCTCGGCGCTCACGGGGTTGACCGGATGGGCGTGGTCGCGGAAGTCCAGGGTCCGGTCGCCGGCCCGGTCGCTGGCCAGCAGGCGCAGCGTGCCCACCGGGAAGTCGCGCTGCTCGAGGATGCGGAGCATGGTCTTCCCGACCAGGCCGGTGGCTCCGAGGACGATGACGCTCAGGCTCATGGGTTCCGCCCGTGGTGGATCCCGCCTTAGCGTTCGCGCGTGAGGCGGGCGGAAGGGACGCGCTCCGGATGCTACGCGGCGCGCGCGCGGGCTGTCAACGCGCGGCGCGCGCCGACCAGCAGCAGCACCCCGACCACGATCCCGGCGAGCATGCCGGGCCAGTCGCCGACCCGGGTGAAGGGCGTGGGCCGCCCGGGGGCCGCCAGCGTCGCGGTCAGGACTCCCGGCGTCCACACCTCGAGCCGCGACGTGACGCGCCCGTGCGCGTCGGCGAACAGGGTCAGCCCGGTGTTCGCGCAGCGCGCGAGCGGCACGTGGTTCTCGACCGCCCGGAACGGCGCCATCGCCGCGTGCTGGTAGAGCGCCGGGCTGTCGCCGAACCACTCGTCGTTGGTGACGTTGACGAGCCACCGCGCGCCGCGCCGCACGTCCTCGCGCGCCAGGTCGGGGAAGATCGACTCGAAGCACACCAGGCACGAGAACGGTCCGGCCGGGCTCGGGAAGAGCACGGTGCCCGTCCCCGGCGTCCACTCCGCCTGGCCCAACTCGAGGCGACCGAGCGCCGGGAACACGGCCTGGAAGGGCATCCGCTCCCCGAACGGCACCAGGTGGCGCTTGGCGTACACCGGGCCGACGCGCCCGTCGGCGCCGAACCACACCGCCCCGTTCAGCTGGCGCACCTTGCCGTCGTCGCCGATCTCCCAGTCGGGCGTGCCGCTGAAGATCGGCACCCGGTTGCGGGTCGCGAAGGCCTCGACCGCCACCGCCTGCTCGCGCTGCCGGCGCAGGTAGCTGCCGGTCGCGGTCTCGGGCCAGATGACCAGCGCGGGCCGCGGGGTCCCCTTGAGCGCCTGCGCCGAGAGGCCGAGGAAGGTGGCGAGGATCTCGGGCTGGTGCCGGCCCGACCACTTCATCTCGCCGGGGATGTTCCCCTGCACCAGCGCCACGGTCGTCCCCGGCCCCGCGAGCCTGGGCGCGGCATCGAGGACGCGCATCCCCCACGCCCACGGCAGCCCCAGCATCAGCAGGGCGCCTGAGGCGGCACGCCACCGTCCGCCCGCGGCGGTCGCGGCGCGCCAGACCAGCACGTTGAGGAAGGCGAGCCACAGCGTCACCAGGCTCACGCTCCCGAGGCTCGCCATCTGGATCAACGGCACGTAGTCGTGCTGCGTGTAGCCGGGCTGGAACCATGGGAACCCGAGCTCGCCCGAGCCCCGGAGCTCCTCGATGGCGAGCAGCGCCAGCGGGAAGGTCAGCGCCAGCGGCGCGCCGGAGCGGCGCGCGAGCCAGCCGCCCAGCAGCGTGGTCAGGCCGGTGAACACCGCGAGGTAGGCGGCCGCCGCGAGGCAGGCGGGGTACTTGAGCCACGGGACGGTGATCGCCACGTTGGAGAGCAGGGCGATCCAGTGGACGCCGATCAGATAGAAGACGAAGCCGAAGCTGTAGCCGAGGCCGAACAGATCTCGCTTGGAGGCTTCCTCGCGCACGCGGCGGTCGAGTGCCACGAGCAGCGGGACGAAGGCGACCCACGCCAGGAAGCCGAGCGGCGCGGGCAGGAACGCCACGCCCAGCAGCACGCCCGAGACCACCGCCAGCGCGGCGGCCGGCCACCTAGCCGAGCTTCACCTCGCGGCCCTGCTCGGCGGAACGGTAGACGGCGTCCATCAGCTCCATCACCGGCAGGATCTCCTCGGCGTCGCCCATCGGCCGCGAGCCCTTGCGCAGCGCCTCGACGAAGTGGGCGACCTGCGCCTCCTGGGAGTGCTTGTACTGGTTGCGCGCGGAGTCCAGCGTCGGCGTCACGTTGACCAGCGTGCCGTGCATGCCCTTGTGGAAGCGCAGCGGGTTGAGCAGGGCCGCGCCCCCCGAGCCGAACAGGTTGAGGTAGGCGAAGTCCTTCTCCATCAGCAGGCCCCAGGTCAGCTCCAGCGTCAGCGTGGCGCCGGTGTCGAGCCTAAGCAGGGCCGCGGTGCTGTCCTCCACCTCGCCCTTGCGCAGGCGGTGGACGCTGGCGCTCACCGACGCCACCTTGGGGGCCCCCAGCACCCACAGCGACAGGTCGAGCATCTGGAAACCCAGGTCCAGCACGACGCCGCCGCCGGACTCGCGCTTCTGCCGCCGCCACTCGTCCGAGTCCCACTCGGTGCGCTGGCGCAGCCAGCCGGCCTTGGCGTAGTAGACCTCGCCCAGCTCGCCCTTGGCGACGAAGGTGCGCAGCAGCTGCGCGTCGGGCCGGAAGCGGTGCTGCACCGCGCAGGCCAGCACCCGATCGGCCCGCTTGGCCGCCTTGACCATCTCGGTGGCCTCGGCGGCGCTGCGCGCGAACGGCCGCTCGCACAGGACGTGCTTGCCGGCCTCGAGGGCCGCCATCGCCATCGGCGCGTGCAGGAAGTTGGGGGTGCAGATGTCGACCGCGTCGAGGGAATCGTCGGCCAGCAGGTCGTCGATGCGCGAGACGGCGCGCGGGACCGAGAACTTCTGGGCGACGCGCGCGGCCTTCTCGGGATCGCGGTCGCAGAGGGCGACCAACTCGACACCCTCGCTCTTGAGCAGCGCGGGGATGTGGCTGATCTGGGCGGCCGCCCCCACGCCGACGAGTCCTACGCGCAGATTCTTTCGCGCCACGCGTCCTCCTTGGAAGGTCGGCGGCGCAGTCTAGGGTCCGCCCGCAGGACCGTCAAGCGCGCTGGCGCCCGGGGTCGCGTCGACGAGCCCGTAGCGGCGCAGCTTCTTGAGCAGACCCTGGCGCGAGAGCCCGAGCGCCCGTGCCGCGCGCGACTTGTTCCAGCGCGTGCGCTCGAGTGCCTCGCGCAGGCGGCGCTCCTCCAAGGCGCGCGTCTCGGCGTGGAGCCCGCTCGCCGCCACCGCGTCGGGCTCCCAGGGGGTCTCGGGCCAGTGCGCGACCGCGACCTGGACGCGCGCCCCGGCCACGCGCACCGCGTAGGCGCAGCCGTTCGCCAGCTCGCGCACGTTGCCCGGCCAGCGGTAGCCGAGCAGCCGCTGCGCCAGCTCGGGGGCGATCGCCGGCGCGTCGATCCCGCACGCGGCCGCGGCGCGGGCGATGAAGTGCCGCGCCAGCACCAGCACGTCGTGCCCGCGCTCGCGCAGCGGCGGCAGCCGGAGGCGCACGGCGTTCAGCCGGTAGTAGAGGTCGGCGCGGAACCCGCCCACCGCCACGGCGTCTTCGAGCCCGCGGTGGGTGGCCGAGATCACGCGCACGTCCAGGCGGCGCACGCGCGTGTCGCCGACCCGCCGCGCCTCCCCTTCCTGCAGCACGCGCAGCAGCTTCATCTGCAGCAGGCCGCTGGCGTCGCCGATCTCGTCCAGGAACAGCGTGCCGCGGTCGGCCTCGTCGAACAGCCCGTTGCGGTCGGCCACCGCCCCGGTGAACGCGCCGCGCGCGTGGCCGAACAGCTCGCTCTCGATCAGCGTGTCGGGGGTGGCGCCGCAGTTGTGGGCCACGAAGGCCCGCGTGCTGCGGGTGCTGAGCCGGTGGACCTCGCGCGCCACCAGCTCCTTGCCACTGCCGGTCTCCCCCAGCACCAAGACGGGAAGATCGCTCTCCGCGACCCGCAGCAGGGTGCTGCAGACCTCACGCCAGACCGGGGACTCCCCCAGCAGCTCCGCGGTGGCACACTCCCGGCGCGGCTCCTCTTTCATGCGGCGTTCCATGGCATCCCCCTCCCCTCCCTGTCATCGTTCCACCCATTCCACCCCGCGCTCGCCCGGGACCACCTCGCCCAGGCGCACCACGGTCTCGCCGGCGCGTTCGAGCTCGCGCGCCAGCGCCTCCTCCGCTTCGGGGGCGGACACCACCACCATGCCGATGCCGAGATTCCACGCCTCGCGCGCGTCGTCCTCGGGGACGGCACCGGTATCGATCAGCCACCGGAACAACGCCGGCCGCTCCCAGGCGCGCGCGCGCAGCCGGGCGCGGTGGCCCTTGGGCAGGACCCGCACCAGGTTCGAGGCGATGCCGCCGCCGGTCACGTGCGCGAGTGCCTTGACCCGCCGCGCCGCGACGACGGGGCCGAGCGACGGGCCGTACCAACGGTGCGGGGCGAGCAACGCCTCCCCCACCGTCACGCCGGCGCCACCCGGCAGCGGGTCGCCGAGCTCGAGCCCCGACTGCTTCAGCACGCGGCGCGCGAGCGAGAAGCCGTTGGTGTGCAGTCCCTGCGAGCCGAGCCCCAGCACGCGGTCCCCGGGCGCGACGGCGCTCCCGTCGAGCCACTCCGCCGCCTCGGCCACGCCGATCATGCAGCCGGCCACGTCCACGACCCGCTCGGCGTAGGTGTCGGGCATCTCGGCGGTCTCGCCGCCCAGGAGGGCGGCGCCGACGGTCCGACAGCCGCGGACCAGGCCCTCGATCACCGCGGCCACCACGCCGGCATCGAGCCGGCCCTGGGCGACGTAGTCGAGGAACGCCAGCGGCCGGGCCCCGTGCACCAGCAGATCGTCGGCGCAGTGGAAGACCAGGTCCGCGGCCGCGTCGGCGACGCGGCCGGCGGCCAGCGCCAGGTGGAGCTTGGTGCCGACCCCGTCCATGGTGGCGGCGAGCAGCGTCCCGGCCCCGCCGGGCCAGGCGGCGGCCCCCGCGAACCCGCCGGCCAAGGCGCGCTCGCCCGGCCTCAAGGTGGAGCGGATCGCCGCGCCGATCGCCTGCTTCAAGGCGTCGGCGCG
>VBPB01000040.1:0-8707 GCA_005893365.1 Candidatus Eiseniibacteriota bacterium | reverse complement strand
CTGCGCCCGCCGCGGCCGCACCCGCAGCCGCCGCAGCTCCTCGCTGCTCGGGCTCGGGACCAGCGGGAAGTCGCCCTGGGCGCTCAGACGCAGCAGGCAGCCGACCACCTCGCCGTCGAACTGCGTGCCGGCCCCCTGGTCCAGCTCGCGCAGCGCCGACTCGACCGAGAGCGCGCGGCGGTAGGGCCGGTCCGAAGTCATGGCGTCGAACGCATCCGACACGTTGAGGATCCGCGCGCCGATCGGCACGTCCCGGCTCAGCAGCCCGAACGGATAGCCGCGCCCGTCGGGCCGCTCGTGGTGGCTGCGCACGATCTCGGCCGAGCGCTTGAGCGCCCGCACCTTCTTGACGATGTCCGCCCCGGCCGCGGGATGCCCGCGCAGCGTGCGCTGCTCCTCGTGCGACAGCGAGCCCGACTTCTGGAGGATGTGCTGATGGTGGGGGCCGATCTTGCCCAGATCGTGCACCAGTGCCGCGTACTCGATCTCGTCCACCTCGCGCTCCGAGAGCCTGAGGCCGCGCGCCAGGCGGACCGCGTACTGCGCGACCCGCATCGAGTGCTGGCGCGTGTAGGGGTCCACCTCCTCCAGCACCTCCGACAGGGCGCGCACGAAATCCTTCAAGTCCTGGCGGATCTCCACGTAGAGCTGGAACGAGTGGCGCGCCACCAGGAACGGGATGCCGAACAGCACCAGCCCGACCGGGCCCGCGCTCAGGTACACCACCGCCACCAGCGTGCCCAGGGCGATGAACGAGAGATGATGGAGCAGCCCGTGCAGGAAGATGCGCTGCCATTGGCGCCAGATGCTCGGTCCGCTGGTGAGCCCGACGGCGGTCGAGACGAAGGCGGAGTTGCACAGGAAGTAGACCGCCCCGCAGGCGAGCAGCGGCAGGATGTCGCGCGCCACCTCGACGTGCCCGACCCGGCCCCCGGCGCCGATGAACGCGTAGCCGGCCGCGAAGGCGGTGAGCGCGAAGATCGCCATGTTGTGGACGACCCGCACCAGGGGCTTGCGCAGCAGCAGGGCCTGGCTGACCCCGGTGGCGATCAGGTTGAGCCAGGCGGTGGCGACGGGCCCGAGGATCAAGAGGCTCGCCAGGTCGACCACCGCGCCCAGCGAGACGTAGCCGCCGCCCGGCAGCGGCACGGCGGTCGCCTCGCTCAGCACCATGAGCAGCAGCACGACCACGGCGGTGACCGGGTCGACCGGGCGGACGCGGGGCGTCAGCGCCCAGAAGCCGCCCACGGCGGCGAGGACCACGGCAGCGTAGTAGAGGCGGAACCAGCGCGGGTAGCGCAGCGCGGGTGTTGGGCTCACGAGTCCTTGTCGCCGGGGAAGGCGGTTCGCGTCACGGGGCTGAAGCAGAAGATGGAGACCGACACCAGATCTGGAGCCTTGTCCCTGTCACATCACGCCAACGACGTGACCGCCTTACCAGCCGGCCTTGCCGAGGATGTTGATGATCTCAATGATGATGTCGAAGTCCATGAAACCCACCTCCTTTTGTCTCGTATTCTGCCGGGAAACTGCTCCTGCAGGTGGGCCGCTTCGCATCTCTCGCTGGGATGGCTCGCTCCGCTATCCTCCTAGTCCGATGTCGGTCTCAACACGTACTCGGTGGGCTCACGCGTCGGGAGCCCGCCGACCACACGGTTCAACGCCGCCAGCGTGGCGAGCACGACCGCCTGCTGGACGTCCTGGTCCACGGTGCAGCTGCCGACCAGGCCCTTCTCCTGCCGATGCGCGATCAGGGCCAGCGCCACCAGCACCACGCGGCGTCTCCCGACCCGCACGAATTCCACCTGCTCGATGCCGAGGGCGACCTCCGGCTCGAGGTATTCCTGGACGCCGGCCAGCGTGGCCTGGGCGATCAACCGGTGCGCCCCCTCGCGCGTGCTCCAGCCCGAGGCGCTGCCCATCCTCAGCAGGCCCTTCCAGGACAACTCGACCTGGGCCTGGGTGCGCGCGCCCGAGACGAACAGGTTGACGCTGGTGAAGCGGATGCGGTCCCGGTCCGTGCTCACCTCTCGCCCCTCGTGCTCGGCCTCGCGCCCGAGGGTGACCCGCGGGCCGGACGCGGCCGGGGCCGTAGCCACCGCCGCCGGCTCGCCCTTGCTGTAGGCGACCGAGACCACCCGATAGTCGATCGAGCGGTTGAACGAGGTCAGCAGGACGGTCTGCACGTCCCGGACGATCTGCTTCGGCGGCCGGTTCGAGCGGGTGAGGATGTGGATCTCACGGATCTCATCCCCTTCCGCCTGCACGCTGGCGCCGTCCACATCGCGCAGGGCGCGGATGGCGGTTTCAGCCTTGATCGTCCATGATGCCCGCGAGGTGTCGAGAGTCAGGGCGTGGGCCCTCCTTCCTGACTGGAGGCGAACCGACGGAGCCTAGCACACGGCCCACCCGTCGGACTACGGAAGACCGTCGAGCCCGCGAACCATCGCCCCACGCCGCCGGCCGCCTCCGCCCGGCTCCCCGCCGCCGCCCGTCCCGGCTCTAGAAGATCGGATCGAGGCGGAAGGACACCATGCGGTGGAGGGCGGCCACCCGGTCGCCGATCTCGGCGGGCGTGGTCTCGATCAGCCGCTGCGGGCTGAACGACTCGATGGCCAGCGAGGCCATCGCGGCACCACAGGCCAGTCCCTGGCGGAGCGAGTCGCCGTCGAGGCGGCCCGAGCGGGCGAGCCAGCCCAGGAATCCCCCGGCGAAGGAGTCCCCGGCCCCGGTCGGGTCCCGCAGCGTGGGCAACGGGAACGCCGGGGTGATGAACATCTCCTCCGGCGAGCGGTAGAGGGCCCCGTGCTCGCCCTTCTTGATGATGACCGCGCGCGCCCCCTGCTCGATCAGCCGGTCGGCGGCGGCGGCGAGCTGGGTCTCCCCCGAGAGCGCCCGCGCTTCCTCCTCGTTGAGCAGCGCCACGTCCACGCGGCGCAGCACCTCGACCACCCGGTCCGGCTTGCGGGCGATCCAGTAGTTCATGGTGTCGGAGAGGACCCGCCGGGGCGCCTTCATCTGCGTCAGCACCTCGAGCTGGAGATCGGGATCGATGTTGGCCAGGAACACGAACGGCGCGCGGGTGTGCTCCGGGCCGAGATGGGGATGGAAGGTCGAGAAGACGTTGAGCTGGGTCTCGAGCGTATGGGCGTGGCCCAGCTCCGCCATGTACTCGCCGCGCCAGCGGAAGGTGCGGCCGGCGGCCGTCTCCACGCCGCTCAGGTCCACCCCGCGCGCCTCGAGCTGGCCGCGGTACCGGCCGGGGAAGTCCTCGCCCACCACCGCCACCACCCGCACGCGCGAGAAGTGGCTGGCCGAGAGCGAGAAGTACGAGGCCGAGCCGCCCAGCGCCTCCTCGACCTGGCCGTAGGGGGTGCGCACCGAGTCGAGCGCCACCGACCCCACCACCAGGATGTCGGCGGGCGCCGTCACTCAGGCCCCTCCGCGGCGCGCTCCATCCGCTCAGGGGCCGAGACCCCCATCAGCGCCAGGCCGTTGGCGATCACCTGGCGGGTGGCCCCGGCCAGCATCAGCCGCGCGCGCGAGCGGGCGTCGTCCTCGGTGACCACGCGGCAGGCGTGGTAGAAGCGGTGGAACTCGGCGGCGGTCTCGATCAGGAACGTGGGGATGCGGTGCGGCTCGCGCGCCACCGCCGCCCCGCGCACCACCTCGGGGAACGTGGCCAGCTTGCGGATCAGGGCCGCCACCTCGGGGATCGCGATCTCGGCCTCCGGCAGCGGGCCCGAGGCCGCCGGCGCCATTCCCTTCTCGGCCGCGAAGCGCAGCAGCGAGGCGATGCGGGCGTGCGCGTACTGCACGTAGTAGGCCGGGTTCTCGTCGTTCTGGCGCTTGGCCAGGTCGAGGTCGAAGTCCAGGTGGGCGCTGGTCGAGCGCATCAGGAAGAAGAACTTGGCGCAGTCGGGCCCCACGTCGTCCATGAGGTCGCGCAGCGTGATGAACTCGCCGGCGCGCTTGCTCATCTTGACCGGCTGGCCGCCCGACAGGAGATTCACCTGCTGGACGATCAGCACCTCGAGGAAGTCCGGCTCCTGGCCGAGGGCCGACAGCGCGGCCTGCATGCGCGCCACGTGGCCGTGGTGGTCGGGGCCCCAGAGGTCGATGGCGTGCCGGAACCCCCGCGCCCGCTTGTCGCGGTGGTAGGCGATGTCGGGCAGCAGGTAGGTGGGCAGGCCGTTGCCCCGCACCAGCACGCGGTCCTTCTCGTCGCCGTACCGGCTGCTGCGCAGCCAGGTCGCCTTGCTCATCGGGGCGGCCCCCTCCTCTTGCCGCTCGGAGGGGTCGGCGCCGGTCTCGGGCTCCACCGACCGGTAGACCACGTCGCGCGCCTGGAGCTCGCGCAGCGTGTCGGCGACCGCCTCCGAGCGGTGCAGCACCGACTCGCGGAACCAGCGCGCGAACGTGACCCCGTACTCGCGCAGGTCGGCCTTCTGCCACTCGAGCACGCGCTCGAGCGCCTGGTCCCGGAACCACGACGAGCCGCCCGGCCGCGTCAGGGCAGCCCGTCCTTCGCCCTCCGGCAGGCGCGCGGCCAGGTCGCGCACGTACGCGCCCTGATAGCCGTCCTCGGGGCTCGCCCAGGAGATCGACCTGGCGGCCGGCGTAGTTCACGTAGAATTCGCCATCGGCGGTATGGCCCACCGCCTGCAGCAGCCTCACCAGAGTCGCCCAGACCGCCGCCGCGCGCGCGTTGACCACGTTGAGCGGACCGGTCGGGTTGGCGCTCACGTACTCCACCAGGATGTGGGTGGCGGGCGCCAGGGTCGAGCGGCCGAAGGCCCCGCCCTCGGTCAGGACCAGGGCCGGGAGCGTCGCCAGGAACGCCGGGGCGTAGCGGAAGTTGAGGAACCCGGGACCGGCCACCGTCACCTCGGCGATGACGGCGGGATCGCGCGGGAAGTGCGCGGCGAGCACCTCGGCCAGCGCCCGCGGGGGCTGGCCCACCTCCTTGGCCAGCGTCAGCGCGAGGTTGGTGGTCCAGTCGCCGTGCGCGGCCTCGCGCGGCACCGCCAGCTCGATGCGCGCGACGCGCTCGGGGGTGTGGAGGCCGGCCTGGCGCAGCGCTTCGGCGAGGCCGTCAGTCAGCGTCTTCCAGACCAAGGTCCACCTTCCGGGCGTCGCCCCACAACCGCTCGAGCAGGTAGTACTCCCGCGTCTTGGCGTGGAAGACGTGCACCACCATCTCGACGTAGTCCAGCAGCACCCAGCGCCGGCCGCTCAGCCCCTCGACGTGCCAGGGGGTGGCGCCATGCTCGTGGAGCTTCTCCTCGACGGCCTCGGCGATGGCCTTCACCTGCACCTCGCTGCCGGCCGAGCAGATGAGGAAGTAGTCGGCGACCCCGGCCAGGGCGCGCAGGTCGAGGGCCACCGGGTCGATCGCCTTCTTGGCGGCGGCGGCGGTCGCGGCCGCGCGCAGCAGCCGAAGCGCTCCGGGTCGCGAGGGCGCGCGCTGGCGGACGGTCAAAGCGGGGCGGCTTCCATGGGCGCGGACGGGGTCCCGGTCAGTGGTCGCGGCCGACCGCGTAGTCGATCGCCCGATCCAGGGCGGTGCGGGCCGCGCCTTCCGGCTCGCCGTCCAGGATCCGGCGCGCGGCGTCCGCGTGCATCAGCGCCCGGGCGCGGGCGTATTCGAACCCGCCGCTCACCTCGATCAGCGACCGCAGCTGGCGCCATTGGTCGGCGGTCCAGCGCTTGCGCAGCGCCAGCCGGCGCAGGCGGCGCCGGTTCACCTCGGTGGCCTGGCGCAGGGCCGCGATCAGCGGCAGCGTCACCTTGCCCGCGGCCAGGTCGGACCCGGACGGCTTGCCGGTGACCTCGGGATCGGCCAGGTAGTCGAACAGGTCGTCGATGATCTGGAACGCCAGCCCGACGGTCTCGCCGAACCGCCGGTAGCGCGAGCGGCGCTTGCGGTCCGCCCCCCCGCCGTTGAGCCCGGCCCCGATCTCGGTGGCCGCGCCGATGAGCGAGCCAGTCTTGGCGCGGATCAGCTCCTCGTACTTGGCCTCGGTCACGTCGAGGTCGTAAGCGTACTGGAACTCCAGCGCCTCGCCGCAGGACATCTCGGTCACCACCCGCGCCAGGATGCCCATCGGCGTGTCGAGCTTGTGGGTGACCAGCGTCGCCATCGCCTGGGCGTAGAGGTAGTCGCCCATGATGATCGCCATCTCGTCGGTCCACAGTCCGTTCACGGTGGGGAGCCCGCGGCGCAGGCCGCTCTTGTCCACCGAGTCGTCGTGGATCAGGGCCGCGGCGTGCACCATCTCGACCACCGTGGCGCACAGCACCGCCTCCCGCCCGAGGTGACCGCGGAGCCGCGCGGTGAGCAGCAGCAGCGTCGGGCGGAATTTCTTGCCGCGCGTGGCGAGCACGTGACCGCCGACCTCGTTCAGGATCGGGATCGGGGTACGGAAAAGCTCCCGGAGATGGGTTTGCACCCGCTCCAGCTCGCGCCGCACCGGCTTCTGGACCGCGGACATTGGGATCACGGGATTCGCGCGGGGCGGGAAGGGGCAGCCCCTACTCCTTTGCGGGCCGCAGAATACGGGGCTGTCGTGAAGGGTGTCAAGCGTTCGTGACGCGTCGCTCGCGCAAACGGGCGAGCAGGTGCTCGCGCGTGTTGCGGGACGGGTCGTCCAACACCTCCTCCAGCATCGCCTCCAGCGCCTCGCCCACCGCCCGTCCCGGCGGCAGGGCCAGCTCGCGCATCACGTCGCGGCCGTCGACCGCGAGGTCGGTGACGCGCAGCGCGCGCTCGGCGGCGAGCAACCCCTGGATGCGCCGGCGCATGTCTTCGAGCGCGGTCGGAAAGCCCTGGCGCAGCCCGTTGCCGAGGGTGTCGGCGATGCGCAGGTCGAACAGGTCCGCCACTTGGTCGGGCCCGACCCGGCGCAGCCAGCGCCGCAGGGCCGCGTCGCTCCAGCCGGGCCGGTAGTCGAACATGTGCTCGCGCACCAGGTGCACGATCCGGGCGCGCCGCTCGAGCGGGAAGCGCAGGCGTTCCAGCAGGCGGTCGGCCAGCTCGGCGCCGACGAACTGATGGTTGTAGAAGGTGCCCTCGCCGCCGTGGTCGACGCGCGTGTCCGGCTTGCCGATGTCGTGCAGCAGTGCCGCCCAGCGGACGTCGAGCTTGGCGGCCGGCGCGGCGTCGCAGGTGTACAGGCTGTGGAAATAGACGTCGTAAGCGTGGAACCGGTTCTGCGGGACGCCGCGGCAGCGCTCGAGCTCGGGCAGCCAGAGACCCAGCAGCCCCGCCTCGCGCAGCACCTCGAGCCCGCGCGAGGGTTCGCGCGCCCGCAGCATCCGGTCGAACTCGGCCCGCACCCGCTCGGCGGCCACGGTCGCCCCCGCGTAATCGCTCTCCGGCCGGCCGAGGGCGGCGAGCGCCGCCCGCAGCGGCGGGTCGGGCTCCATCTCCAGGGTCGCGGCGAAGCGGGCCACGCGCAGCGGCCGCAGCGCGTCCTCGCGGAACCGGTCGAGCGGCTCGCCCACCGCGCGCAGCACGCGCCGCTCCAGGTCGAGGGCGCCCGCGTGCGGATCGAGCAGCGCCGCCGCGGCCGGATCCCACGCCAGCGCGTTCACGGTCAGGTCGCGGCGGTCGAGATCGGCCAGCGGGTCGGTGGTGAACTCCACCGTGTCGGGCCGGCGGGCGTCCGAGTAGGCGCCCTCGCGGCGGAAGGTCGTGCACTCGAACGTGACCCCGCCTTCCAGGATCGTGACCGTCCCATGCCGCATCCCGGTCGGGACGACGTGGGCGAAGCGCGTGGCGACCTGCTCCGGCTTGAGGTCGGTGGCGACATCGATCTCGGCACCCGGATCGCGACCCAGCAGCGCGTCGCGCACCGTGCCCCCCACGAGATACGCGGCGTGCCCGCCCTCGCGCAGCCGCGCCAGCACCGCGAGCGCGGCCTCGGGCCAGGCGTGGCCGGCCAGCACGAGGCGCGCGCGCGCGACCGCGGCCTCGGGGGCGCCCTGGGTCCAGTCCTGCCACCAGCGCCGCACGGTCGAGGTCACGCGCCCGCCGCCGCGCCTGGGGGGGCGGGCCCGCGCCGCCGCGTCTTGGCGGCGGTCGGGCGCAGGGCGCCGGCGCTCAGGGGGGGCAGGGCGGATCGGAACACGGTGGCGTGATGTCGGGCGGCGTCACCGCCGCCCCCTTGTGCCGGCTCAGCGCCACGGCGACGACCGCGCCCAGCGACACGCCGCCGGCGAGCGCGGTGCGGTACCAGTCCACCCGCTTGGCGGACAGGTGCTCGATGTCGTCGAGCGCGATCACGACCGAGCGGTACTCGGGGATCCCGCTCTGGTTGTCGCGCTCGATGTAGCCGGTCAGGCTGTCCCCCGCCACCCGCGCGTCGTCGAACTCCTGCCGGCTCCCGTCGCGCGTCACCACGACCACGTGGTGCCGCTCCGGCGCGGCGTCGTAGCCATCCCTTGGGATCTCGCGGATCGTGGTGCACCCGGTGGCCGCCAGCAACGACAGGGCGACCAATCCCCGCAGGCGGGGACGGGCGAACATCATGGCAGGCTCTCCTCCGATCGCGCGGGGAGTCGCGCGGGCGCCGAGCATAGCCCAGGCGCGGCCGCCGCGCCCAACCGGCGGCACCTGGGTAGGGACATCCGGTCGTGGGAAGCGTGCGGCCAGCAGCTGCTCGATCTCGGGCCTGCGTTTGCGGGTGGCGGCGGCCAGGAGTTC
>VBPB01000029.1 GCA_005893365.1 Candidatus Eiseniibacteriota bacterium | reverse complement strand
CCGACAATCAGCACCACCTGGTGGCCCAGGTCCTGGAACGCGCGGAGCTTGCGCAGCCCGACGGTGTGGCCGAGATGGATGTCGGGGGCGGTGGGGTCGAACCCCTGCTTGACGCGCAGCGGCCTCCCCTCGCGCGCGCAAAGGCGCAGGCGCTCGAGCAGGGCGCCCGCGGGGAGGATCTCCTCGGTGCCCCGTGAAAGGATCGCCAGTTGCTGTTCGGGGTTCATCGCGCCTCGCGTCGTGCCCTCGGATGACGGCGGTCGTCGGGCATATTAGGAGTCAAGGTCTGACCGGGCAACCGATTGACTTCGAATGGACTTGACCACCCACCGGGCCCCCGCCTAGCCTCGGCCGCGTGACCCATTCCGACTCCGGGCTGGCGGGCGTGGCGCGTCCCGCCGTGCGCGCGGCCCTGCGGTTCCCGTGGAAGCTGTTCTTCGGCCTCGTCGTCTTCGCCGTGTTCGCCGCGGCCGGCGTGGTCTTCGGCGTGGTCCAGTGGCTGCGCCACGACCTCGCGAGCCCCGAAGCCCTCCTGGCCATCAAGCCCCCGGTCAAGACGGTGGTCTACGACTACCGCGGCCGGGTGCTCCACGAGTTCTTCAAGGAGAACCGGTCCCCGGTCCCGCTGCGCCAGATCCCGCGCAACCTCATCAACGCCACCATCGCGACCGAGGACCGGAACTTCTACCATCACTGGGGCGTCGACCTCTGGGGCATCGCCCGTGCGGCGGTGACCGACCTCACGCACCTCAAGATCAAGGAGGGCGGCAGCACCATCACCCAGCTGCTCGCGCGCAACGTGTTCCTGACGCACGAGCGCACGATCACCCGCAAGCTCAAGGAGGTGGCGCTCGCCATCGAGATCGAGCGCAACTACTCCAAGGACCAGATCCTCGAGCTCTACTTCAACCAGATCTACTTCGGCGAGGGCGCCCACGGCGTCGAGGCCGCGGCCAAGACCTACTTCGGGAAGCCGCTGCGCGAGCTCAACCTGGCCGAATGCGCGCTCATCGCCGGCATCCCGGCGAATCCGAACCTCTACTCGCCGCGCCACCACCCGGCGGCGGCCCGGGCGCGCCGCGCCAAGGTGCTGCGCAACATGCTGGCCACCGGGGCCTGCTCCCAGGTGGAGTTCGACAACGCGATGAGCGCGCCGCTCGGCGTGACGCCGATGCGCTACCGCAACGACCGCGCCCCGTTCTTCGTCGAGATGGTGCGGCTGCACCTGGACCAGAAGTACGGGTCGAACGCCGTCTACGAAGGCGGGCTCAAGGTCTACACCACGCTCGACATGGACCTGCAGCAGATCGCGGAGCGGGCGCTGGAGAAGCAGCTCTCGGCGCTCGAGAGCGAGCTCAGGATCAAGAAGACCATGGCCGCCTACGTCCCGCCCGCCGATTCCCTGCGCGCCACGCAGCTCCCCGACTACCTCCAGGGCGCCGCCGTGGCCATCGATCCGCGCACCGGGTACATCCGTGCCTTGATCGGCGGCCGCAGCTGGGACCATTCGAACTTCAACCGCGCCGTGCAGGCCCGGCGCCAGCCCGGCTCGGCCTTCAAGCCGTTCGTGTACACGGCCGCGATGGACAACGGCTTCCATCCCACCGACGTCATCGTCGACGAGCCCGAGTCCTTCCCCGGCGCCGACGGCGAGCTCTGGCAGCCGCAGAACTACGACCACCTCTATCGCGGGCCGGTGACGCTGCGCTACGCGCTCCAGCAGTCCATCAACATCCCGGCCATCAAGCTGCTGCGCAAGGTGAGCACCTCGCTCGTGGCCAGCTACGCCCGGCGCATGGGCATCCGCAGCCCGGTCGGGCAGAACCTGTCCCTGGCGCTCGGCACCAGCGAGGTGACGCTGCTCGAGCTGACCTCGGCGTACGGGGTCTTCGCCGACCGCGGCATCCGCAACGATCCCATCTTCGTCCTCGAGGTGGAGGACGCCAGCGGGAACGTGCTGGAGAAGAACGCCCCGCGGCCGGTCGAGGTGCTCTCGGAGGGCACGGCCTCGGTCATGACCTCCATGCTGCAGAGCGTCATGGACCACGGCACCGGCTTCCCGGCGCGCGCCCGCGGCTTCACGGCCCCCGCCGCCGGGAAGACGGGCACCATGGACGATTACATGGACGCGTGGTTCGTGGGCTTCGTGCCGAGCCTGGTGTGCGGCGTGTGGGTCGGCTACGACGAGAAGCGCCCGATCGGGCCGGGGATGACCGGCGCGCGCGCCGCCTTGCCAGCGTGGACCGACATCATGATCGGCGCCACGCGCGGCCGGCCGGTCGAGGACTTCCCGGTGCCGGCGGGCACCATCAGCCGCGAGGTGTGCGCGGAGTCGGGGATGCTCGCGACCGACGCGTGCCCCAACGTGACCACCGAGATCTTCGACGAGCACGCCGAGCCCACCGAGTACTGCACCATCCACCGGGGCAGGCCGCTCCAGCAGCCGGCGACAACCACGACGACGGATCTGGCGGCCCCATCGCGGCAGGCGCCCACGCTGCGCGACCTCGACCAGAAGGCGCGCGGCAAGGAGAAGATCCACACCTGAGCGGTGAATGCGGCGGAGGCGCGCGCGCGCGTGGCCACCGCGGGGATCCGGCGTGCGGCGCCTGGCTCCCGGCGCCGCGGAGGTTAGGCGACGCGCTCGATCACGAGCGCCGGCGGCGGCGGGGCCTCGTCCGCGATCGTGAAGCACGCGGCGGCACGCGCCACCGCTCCCGGATCGCCGGCGGCCAGATGGATCTCGGCCAGCGCGTCGCCCTCCTCGACCGCGGCACCCAGCCGCACCCGGACCATGAGCCCGACGCGCGGGTCGATCGCGTCCTCCTTGGCGCGCCGGCCACCGCCGATCGCCACCACCAGCTCGCCCAGGCCGAAGGTGTCGATCGCGGCGAGCCGCCCCGCGCGCGCGGCCTTGACCGGCAGGCGCACCGGGGCGCGCGGCAGCCCGTCGGGCCGCTCGATCCGCGCGCGGTCGCCCCCCTGGGCCTCCACCATCGCGAGGAAGCGCAGCCACGCGGCGCCGGAGTCGAGCGCCTGGCGGGCGCGCGCCCGCGCCGCGGCCGTGTCGCGCTCGGCGCCCGAGCGCTCGAGCATCATCGCCGCCAGCTCGAGCGTGAGGTCGCGCACGTCCGCCGGGCCGCGCCCGAGCAGCACCTCGATGGACTCGCGCACCTCGAGGACGTTGCCCACCGCCTCGCCCAGCGGCTGGCTCATGTCGGTGACCACGGCCGCCGCCTCGCGTCCCAGCGCGCGCGTCGTGTCCACCAGCCGCCGTGCCAGGTGCGAGGCGGCCTCACGGGTCTTCATGAACGCGCCGCTGCCGCACTTGACGTCGTAGGCCAGGGCCTGGGCGCCCTCGGCGACCTTCTTGCTGACGATGCTCGAGACGATGAACGGCTCGAACTCCACCGTGCTCGTCACGTCGCGCAGCGCGTAGAGCAGGCCGTCCGCGGGGGCCAGGTCGGGGCCCTGTCCCACCATCACCACGCCCACCTCGTCCAACTGGGTGCGCATCGCCTCCGGGGCCAGCTGGATGCTGAAGCCCGGGATGGCCTCCAGCTTGTCGAGCGTCCCCCCCGTGTGCCCGAGACCGCGACCCGACACCATCGGGACCAGCACGCCGCAGGCGGCCACCAGCGGCGCCAGAATGAGCGAGATCTTGTCGCCCACGCCACCGGTCGAGTGCTTGTCGGCGCTCGGACGCCCGAGCTCGCTCCAGTCGAACACGCGCCCCGAGTGCAGCAGCGCCGCGGTCAGGGCATCGGTCTCGGCGGCGTCGAGGCCGTTCAAGTAGGCGGCCATGAGCCAGGCGCTCATCTGGTAGTCGGGGACCTGGCCGGCCGCGTAGGCGGCGATCAGCGCCCGCACGTCCTCGGGGCGGTGGGCCCCAAGGTCGCGTTTGACGCGGATCAGGCCGCGGACATCCGGTGGCGCGCTCAGTAGCCCTTCGAGGGGCCGGCCTCGCCTCGCACGATCTTGACGCTGGCCGACGCGCCGATGCGGGTGGCGCCGGCCTCCACCATCTTCTTCACGTCCTCGGTGGTGCGGATCCCGCCCGAGGCCTTGACGCCGATCTCCGGCCCCACGGTCTCGCGCATCAGCCGGATGTCCTCGACCGTGGCGCCGCCGCCGGCGAAGCCGGTCGAGGTCTTGACGAAGTCGGCCCCCGCCGCCTTGGAGAGCGAGGAGCCCATGATCTTCTCGTCGCGGGTGAGCAGCGCGGTCTCGAGGATGACCTTCACCACCGTCTCCTTGCCGACCGCCTGCACGACGCCGCGGATGTCCTGCTCGACCAGCGCGTAGTCCTTGGACTTGATGGCGCCGATGTTGATGACCATGTCGACCTCGTCGGCCCCCTGCTCCACCGCCCGCCGGGCTTCGTAGGCCTTGACGTCGGGCAGATGCGCGCCGAACGGGAAGCCGATCACCGTGCACACCTTGACCCCGCTCCCGCGCAGGATCGACGCGCAGAGCGGCACCCAGTTGGGGTTGACGCACACCGAGGCGAAGCAGAACTGGAGGGCCTCGCGGCACAGCCCCTCGATGTCCTCGCGGGCGGCGTCCGGCTTGAGCATGGTGTGGTCGATGAGCGAGGCGAGGCCGTCGGAGGCCGGGCAGTAGCCCATCGTGGCGCCGACGCGGGCGGCCCCCGCTTCGTGCAGCGTGCGCGTCTCCTCGGGGCTCTTGGCTCCGGTGACGTTGAAGATGCGCAGGCGCTCGCGCGTCTCGGCGTCGGAATCGACTGGCGGGGCGGACGGCGCGGGCGCCGGCGGCGCCGCCGTCGTCGGGGCGGGCGCCGCCGGTGCCGCGGACCGGCCGCGGCGCAGCTCCTCCATCACCCGGTCGGTGATGAGGTCCACCAGGCGCTCGCGGTCGACGCTCATCGGCGGCCCCGCTTGAGGACGAACGCCCTGGGCAGCAGGGCGCGCAGCCGGCTCTTGAGGATCCGGCCGCTCGCGTCGCGCCAGTAGACCCAGATCGAGGGGGCGAACTCCTGCAGCACCTGGCGGCACGAGCCGCAGGGCGGGGCGCCGCGGCCCTCGCGGGCGGTGACGGCGATGGCGACGAAGTCGTGCTCGCCCTCGCTCACCGCGGTGAACACCGCGCTCCGCTCGGCGCAGGTCGTGAGCCCGAACGAGGCGTTCTCGACGTTGCAGCCGTGGAAGACCCGTCCGCTGGCGGTGAGCAGGGCCGCCCCCACCGCGAACTTCGAGTAGGGCGCGTAGGCCTTCTGCCGCGCCCGCCGCGCCTCGGCCATGAGCCCGCCCGGCGTCATCGGCTTCGCGGCAACAGGGCGCCGGCTCACGCGCGCACCTCGGCCAGGAAGCTGCGCCCGGTCTTGGGCGCGGGCACGTCGAACAGCGCGGCCAGCGTCGCCGCCACGTCGGCGAAGGTCTCGCGCGTGCCGAGGGCCGCTCCCTCCCGCACGCGGGGCCCCGCCACCAGCAGCGGCACGAACTCGCGCGAGTGGTCGGTCCCGGGGGTGGTGGGATCGTTGCCGTGGTCGGCGGTGATGATGCACATCTCGTCGCTCCTCAGGTGCGCGAGCAGCTCGGCGGCCACCCCGTCGAACTGCTCGAGCGCGCGGCCGAACCCGGCCGGATCGTTGCGATGCCCGTACTGCTGATCGAAGTCCACCAGGTTCGCGAACACCAGTCCCTCGCCGCTCGCGCGCACCATGTCGCGCAGGATCGCCTCGCCCTCGCCGTTGTCCTGGGTGTGGAAGCCCTCGGTCACGCCGCGGCCGGCGAACAGCTCGTCCACCTTGCCGACGGTCAGCACCCGCGACCCCCGTGCGATCAGGCGGTCGAGGAGGGTGCCGTCCGGCGGCGGGAGCGAGAAGTCCCGGCGGTTCCCGGTCCGCCGATAGCCACCCGGCGGCCCCGCGAACGGCCGGGCGATCACGCGTGCCACCGCGTGCGTACCGTCGAGCAGCCCGCGCGCGACCCGGCAGATCCGGTACAACTCCTGGAGCGGCACCGTCTCCTCGTGCGCCGCGATCTGGAAAACGCTATCCGCCGAAGTGTACACGATGAGCTTTCCGGTCCGCTGATGCTCCTCCCCCAGCCGCGCGATGATGTCGGTCCCCGAGGCCGCCACGTTGCCCAGCCACCCGCGGCCCGCCGCCGCCGCGAACCGCTCGAGCACCTCGGGCGGAAACCCGCGCGGGTAGGTCGGGAACGGCCGCTCGGAGACGATCCCGGCCAGCTCCCAGTGGCCGGTCGTGCTGTCCTTGCCCTTCGAGCGCTCGGCCATGCGCCCGTACGAAGCACGCGGGTCCGCGACCGCGCGCACGCCGGCCAGCGGCTCGATGCGCCCGAGGCCCAGGCGCTCGAGCGTGGGCACGCGCAAGCCGCCGACCGCCTCGGCCACGTGGCGCAGCGTGTGGCTCCCGCGGTCGCCGAAGTCCGCCGCGTCGGGCAGCTCGCCGATGCCGACGCCGTCCAGGACGATCAGGAAGACGCGCATGCGCTCAGGGGCGCCGGACGGCGGCCAGCGCCTCCTGGCGCATCCGGAAGTGGTCGGCCGCGCGGTGCGCCCACTCCTCGCTCTCGCCCACCAGCGTGGTGAGCTTGACCGGCCGGCCGCCGCGCACGTAGATGCGGGTGACGCGCTTGCCGATCGTGCACATGATCTCGTAGGGGATGGTCTCGCTGCCGGCCGCCACCTCCTCGAGCGACAGCGTCGCGTCCCCCTGCTCGCCGAACAGCACCACCTCGTCGCCGACCGTGGCCTCGGGGAGGCTGGTCAGGTCCACCATCGTCAGGTCCATGGTGACGCGCCCGAGGATCGGTGCTACCTGGCCGCGCACCAGCATCGTGCCGCGGTTGGAGAGCAGCCACGAGTAGCCGTGCCCGTAGCCGACCGCGACCACTCCGGTGCGGGTCGGCCTTCGCGTGACGAAGCTCCGCGCGTAGCTCACCGTCGCGCCGGCCGGCAGCGTGCGCACCTGCACGAGCCGGCTCTTGAACGACATCACCGGCGCCACCGCGACGCGCTCGCGGCTGTGCGGCGGCAGGTGGCCGTAGGCGATCAGTCCGACGCGCAGCCAGTCGAAGTGCGACTCGGGCAGGTTCACCGCCCCGGCGCTGTTGGCGGCGTGGACGCGCGGGGGCGCGAGGCCCTTCTCCGCGAGCGTCGCGAGCAGCGCCTCGAAGCGCCGGACCTGGTCGCGCGAGACCTCCAGGTCCTCGCCGTCCGCGTCGGGGAAGTGCGTGAACACGCTCGCCAGGCGCAGCCCCGGCTGGGCCGTCACGTCGGCGATGAACTGGGCGGCGTCCTCGGTCGTCACGCCGGTCCGGCCCATGCCGGTATCCACCTCGATGTGGACGCGCTGCGGGCGGCCCGCCGCCACCGCCGCTTCCGACAGGCTGCGCGCGAACGCCCGGTCGCAGACGGTCGGGTCCAGCTCGTGTGCGACCGCCTCGGGGATCTCGCCCGGCAGGAGGGGCGAGAGCACGACGATCGCCGAGCGGTTGCCGGCGCGCCGCAGCTGGATGCCCTCGTGGAGCGTCGCCACGCCCAGCTGGGCCACGCCCTCGGCCGCGGCGGCCTCGGCCATCTCGACCGCGCCATGGCCGTAGGCGTCGGCCTTGACGACCAGCAGCAGCTCGCGCGGCCCGCCCCCGAGTGCTCGCACCGCGCGCAGGTTGGCCGCGAAGCGGTCGAGATCCACCTCCACCCAGGTCGAGACGGGCATCGTCACGGCGCGCGATCCTCCAGGAGGCGCGGCAGAGGTCACCCCACGGTGACGAACCCGCAGCGCGCTGGTAGCATACCCGGCGCGTCACGAACGGGCCAGACGGCCGGGACCGAAGCGGAGGATCGGATCATGCATTCACCCGAGGTGCTGGCCTGGTGGTATCTGTGGCTGCCCCTCTTGAGCGGTGTGGCGGTCGCCGCCTCGTGCGGACTGCGCGCCTTCCTGCCGCTCCTGGCCCTGGGCCTCGCCGCGCGGGCCAGTCTCATCACGCTACGAGGCGGTGCCGCGTGGCTCTCGGGCGACCTGGCGTTGATC
>VBPB01000079.1:11388-16704 GCA_005893365.1 Candidatus Eiseniibacteriota bacterium | reverse complement strand
CGAAGTCCGGCTCGAGCCGGCCCCACCCGCCGGCACGTACATCTATTGGCGCAACGCGCAGCAGATCGGCATGAACCCTGCCGCCGCCGAGGCTCGCAGGGCCGTCTATACGGCGCCATTCGTCATCCAGCCCGGATCTCCACCGGCTGAAATCCGCGTCGATCTCTCCGGCACCCAGACCGGGCGCGTGGGGTTTGTCGGCCGAGTCGACCTAGTGCCGAGCGTTCTTCCGCGTTCGGCAGAGTGCCTAGCCTCAGACCAGACGTACTCACCGGACTACGGGACGATCGAGCCGGATGGCTCGACGATCATCAGGGCGGAAGGGCTGGTGGTCCACATGAGCGACCCCGAGTATCCCAGGGTGGCCGTGAGCCGCGGGCTGACGGACGTGGTGCCCCTGAGGGTCTTGCTCTGCACGAGCGGTCGGGTGCTCGCGGCGTATCCCCTGACGTCGTATGACGACAACCGCCAGCCGATCGACCATGAGCGCGTCCTGACGGAGGCTGCTGTGGCTACTGCCTCGTCCCGAACGTTCGCGCCGCTCCTGCGGGACAGCACGCCGGTGGCCGGTTGGATTCACGTGCACGTCGCCTTCCGTCCGTAAGCTTCACTTTAGCTATTTAGCTTCCGAGTGGGAGGAGACCTGTGGTGAAGATCGACGTTCTCTACTTCGAGGGATGCCCGAACCACGAGCCGACGACGGCATTGGTTCGAGATGTCGTGCAGTCCCTCGGGCTCGACGCGACCATCCGCGAAGTCGAGGTGCGCGACGCGGATGAGGCGAAAAGGCTCCGCTTCTTCGGCTCCCCGACTATTCAAGTGAACGGCCAGGACGTTGATCCAAATGTTCGGGCCCGCTTCGACTACTCGTTCAGCTGTCGAATGTATGGCGGTTCGGGATCCCCGCCCCGCGCCCTCGTCGAGCGAGCGTTACGGGAGGGAACAGGCAGGTGAGCGGAATTGTCTTCAACGTCGATGCGAAGCGGCCGCACGTGCGCGTCGGCACAGACGAGTACGTGACCTGCCGCGATGCGTGCGCCGAAGAATCCTCGCCGGTTCGTGCGAGCCTGATCCGGAAGGCAACATGAGGGATCGCCCTGTCCTGTTCGGCTCGCTTGCTGCGGGACTGCTTGCATCGGCGTGCTGCATCGGTCCACTCCTCCTCGGTGCGATCGGACTCGGGTCGATCGGGTTGGGGGCATGGCTGGCTCCCGCACGGCCGTGGTTCCTCGGCCTCACAGCGGTGCTTCTAGGGATCGGCTTCTACCTCGCATATCGGCCGGTGCGAGCCAGCGCCTGCGAACCCGGGCAGTCATGCGAGGCGCCCAAAGGACGCCGAAGTCAACGGATCATTCTCTGGAGCGTGACGCTGGTTGCTGCCGGGCTGGCGACCTATCCGAGCTGGGGCGCCAGACGCAGTGACGCACCAGCGACCGCCGGTCCCTACGACTCGACGGCCAACGTCGTCACCCTCGAAGTGACCGGCATGACTTGCGAGGCCTGCGAAGCTGAGATTGAGCGCGGGCTCATGGCCGTACCCGGAGTTGTCCGAGCCACGGTCGACTACGAACAGTCGCGGGCCGAGATCGTGAGCAGCGCCGCCCTCGACCCTCGAGATCTGATCTCAGCCGTGGAAAAGACCGGTTATGAGGCCCTTACCGTACTGCCGACGCAATCGGACGTGCCGAAGGGCACGCGTTCCGGCTTGTCCGGCCAGTGGCGCGGATCGCTGACTGTCGGAGAGGACGGCAAAACGGCGGAACTCGTCGTGGACCTCGCGATCGTGGCAGGACGCTGGTCTGGGCAGTTCGACCTTCCCGACTTCGGCGTCGAGGACTATCCGGTCGACGTGGCCGTCGCTGGACCGAAGGTGACGCTCCAGCTCTCGGCGGCCCAGATCGAGTTCGTAGGGGAGTTCAAGGAGGCCGGCAACGCTCTCGCGGGGCTGGCGGAGACTCGCGGAAATCGTGATTCCTTGGTGCTCCGGCGCGTCGGAGGCGCACAGCTCTCGGAAGAGTTCCTGCGTCTCGAAGCCGTGTCCGAGGACTCGACGCGAGCCGAACCGCTTTCCGCAAGCGGCGCGGAGCTGCGGAAGCGCTTCAACCAGGACAAGGCCTTCACGAGGCTGCTGATGCTTCTCTCACCCACGTGACCGGGCTGTCAGCGCGGCGCCCGGCGGGTGCATGAAGCCGTCTTCGGAGGGATTGCCACCGAGAAGCTGAGGGGCTATGCAGTCTGGGAGCCCATCTTGCGCACCGACAATCTGCGCGGAGCACGAAAGGCCACGACGATCCTTCCGGACTCGCGAGTACGCCACTACTGGATCGACGGGCAGGAGGTCGGCGTGGCTTTCAAGCCATCGCTGGGGTTGAAGGACGAGGTCGCTTGGGACGTCTATCTAGTCTATCCACCGGGAGTCGAGTGGGCAGGCACCCGCCCGCCGAAACCTTCCTTCTTCATGCACCAGCTCCACGAGCTGCCGAGCTCGCGTCGTCTTGACGCGGGCGCGTTGGCGGCCCGGCTGCGGCAAACGCTCTCCGATGCGGTCAAGTAGCGGCCGCGGGCCCCAAGCGGGGCGACATCGTCCTCTTCGCCGTGCCCCGTAGCTCAGACGGATAGAGCAGCGGTCTCCTAACCCGCTGCCTTGGCTCCCTCTACTTCTGGCTCCCGAACTCCCACGCCGGCACGTCGGGCTCGAGCGTCACGCCCAGCCCGCACACCACGCGGTTGATGAGGCCGTAGAACGCCGCGATCTCGGTGGCCCGGAGGATCGCCGCGTCGTCGAAGCCGTACTCTCGCAGGCGGTCGATGTCCTCCTGCTTGCGCTCGGCGGGCTCGCAGGCACGCGCCACGGCGCGCGCCAGCGCCTCGTCGCCGAGGGCCTTCGCCAGGCGCGGCCCGTGATGCGCCACGCAGTAGGAGCACCCGTTGGTGGCCGAAACCACCAGCGCCAGCAGCTCGGCCTGCGCCTTGGTGAGCGGCGCCGGGTCGTCCATGAGGGCCCGGTAGTGGTCGAAGGCGGCGGCCAGCGAGGCCGGGTGCTGGCCCATCGCGCGCCAGAGGTTCGCCACGCGGCCGCGACTCGAGTGGGTACGGATGCGCTCGTAGAGCGCGGCGAGCGGCGCGGGCGCCTGATCCGGTTCGACGACGGGGATCCAGCTCAACGGGGCCTCCGGGCGTGAGAGGGACGGCATGCTACGCGACTTCGTGTGATCCTGCATCCTCCGAGCGCACGGTCCCGTGACGGTGAGGGGGAGGCATGGCTCGCGCCGCCGGCCGTGTAGGCCGCGGATGCGGCGCGTGTACAATCCCGGGCATGCCGGCGACCACGTCGTCCTCGGGCCGCGCGCACTGGATCGCCCTGCTGGCGCTGGTCGTCCTCGTGCTCGGCATCGGCGTGGCCTGGCGGCAGTCGCGCCCGGCCAAGCTCCCGGAGACCTCGCCGCGGGTCGCCGCGCCCGCGCCCGGCGGCGAGCCCGGCGAAGGGGTGATCGCGCAGGCGCTGCGCGGCCTGCCGCCGGCGACCGACTCGCTCACGGACTCCACCGCCTACAAGCAGCGCTGGCTCGACGCGGTCCGCGGCGTCGACCTCGCCGGCTTGAGCCCGAAGCGGCGCGAGCTGTTCCTCCGGTTCGCCAACGCGGAGCGGTGCACCTGCGGCTGCGGCTTCACGCTCGCCACCTGTCGCGAGTCCGACATGACCTGCGACATCAGCGGTGCCAAGCTCGACGCCCTGCTCGATTCGGTGCGCGCCGGACAGATCACGAGCGCGCGGGGCATTCGCGGCCGGCCGGGCGGGAAGCCGGCGGGAGGCTGACACGACGCCGGCCACCATCGCACCGCGGTCGTCAAGGAGTAATCCGGACCACCGCGCGCCCGCGAGCACAGCGGTTGACAGCCCGCGTTTCGAGGGCTAAATTTCGTCTTCCCCACCCCGCAGCGCCCATCCGGTCGGCCCGCTGACCACGTCCATACGAGGAGGAGCGCCATGGCATTCCCCAAGCTCGAAGCCAAGAAGTTCGCCAGCATCCGCGAGCTCAACGGCATCAGCGCCCGCACGATGGAAGAGCACTACGAGCTGTACAAGGGCTACATCGGCAAGACCAACGAGATCCAGGAGAAGCTCACGGCCGTGGACCGGGCCACCGCCAACCAGATCTACAGCGACCTGCGCGCGCTGCGCGTGGATCTCTCGTTTGCGATCGGCGGGGTCAAGAATCATGAGACCTACTTCGGTCATCTGGGCGGCAAGGGCGGCACGCCGTCCGGCCGGGTGATGGACCAGATCAAGCGCGACTTCCCCTCGTACGACGCCTGGCTCGCCGACTTCAAGGCGTCCGGCCTCGCGGCGCGCGGCTGGGTGTGGCTTGCGTACGACCACGACTTCAACTGCCTGACGACCACCGTGGGCGACGCGCAGAACACCTTCCCGCTCTGGAACGCCACGCCGATCCTGGCGCTCGACGTGTACGAGCACGCGTACTGGATCGACTACGGCCGCGCCCGCGCCAAGTACATCGACGCGTTCTTCAACAATCTGGACTGGAGCGTGGTCGAGCAGAATCTCGAACGCGCGCTGGCGATGCAGGCGGTCCACAAGTAGCGTTTTCGCGCGCAGACGGGACGGGTCGACCGTCCCCGCTCGCCGGGCTCCCGAGGGAGCCCGGTGGCGCTTCTCGGAGGAGAGGAAGTGATGGCCACCAGTTTGTTGCCCGTGATCGGCAAGCCTGCGCCCGACTTCACGCTACCCGCGACCACGGGGGAGAACGTCTCGCTCCGCCAGTTCAAGGGGAAGAAGACCGTCATCCTTTACTTCTATCCCAAGGACGAGACGCCGGGATGCACGCGCGAGGCCTGCGACTTGCGCGACCACTCGGCGGAGCTCGAGGCGAGCGGGGCGGTGATCCTCGGGGTCTCGACCGACACGCTCGAGTCGCACCAGCACTTCAAGGAGAAGAACCACCTGCCGTTCCCGCTGCTGGCGGACGTCGACGCCATGGTCTCCAAGCTCTACGGCGTCTACAAACAGCGCAATCTCTACGGCAAGAAGTACATGGGCATCGAGCGCACGACCTTCGTGATCGACCGCACCGGGCGTATCGCGCAGATCTATCCCAAGGTGAAGGTCGACGGGCACATCCAGCAACTCCTGGAGTTCGTGGGCGGGGACTAAGTCCTGCGCTCGGCCGAACGCCGACCGCATGGGAGGCGCCTTGCCGTTCGTGCCGCAGCACCCGGTGCCGGTATTCCCGCTTCCGGGAGTCGTCCTCTTCCCGAGCGCCCGGCTTCCCCTGCACATCTTCGAACTGCGCTACC
>VBPB01000079.1:8822-11325 GCA_005893365.1 Candidatus Eiseniibacteriota bacterium | reverse complement strand
CACCATGACCTGGGCTGTCTCGCCCGCATCGACGCGGTCACCTGGCTGCCCGACGACTGCTACGACCTGGTCCTGCTCGGCCTCGCGCGTGTCCGCCTGGGGCGGGTGATGCGCCAGTTCCCCTACCGCGCGGTGCGCACCGAGATCCTGCCGCAGGCGCCGCTCTCGGAGGACGATCCGCTGGTGCAGCTCGAGCGCCAGGCGCTGATCGAGGCCGGCGCGCGGCTCGCCGAGCTGGCGCGCGCCGCCTCGCCCGCGGCGCTCCCGCCGGAGTCCCCCGCCGTGCCCGCGCCGCCCGCCGAGGAGCTCACCCGCGCCTTCTTCTGGCAACACGGACTCCACCGTCTGCGCGGAACCGTTCAGTATCCGGGCGTGCCGCACATGCCCCGCTCTGACATCTCCTCCGTAAGCCGTGTGCGGGAAATCCGCACGCACGGTTTGAAAGGGGGTTCTACCCCGCACCGTGTGCTCCACGGTGTCACGTAGGATCTACCAATGCGATTCCCGGCCGAGCCGTTCCGCATCAAGGTGGTCGAGCCCCTGCGCCGCGTCACGCGCGAGGAGCGCGAGCGCTTGATCCGCGAGGCCGGGCTCAACATCTTCTCCGTGCCGGCGGACAGCATCTACGTGGACCTGCTCACCGACAGCGGTACCTCGGCGATGAGCGACCACCAGTGGGCCGGCCTGATGATGGGCGACGAGTCCTACGCCGGCAGCAAGAACTACTACCACCTGGCCGAGACCGTGCGCGGCATCTTCGGCTATCCGCACGTGATCCCGACCCACCAGGGGCGGATGGCCGAGAACCTCCTGTTCACCACCATCCTCAAAGCCGGCGACGTGGTGCCCAACAACATCCACTTCGACACCACGCGCGCCAACGTCGAGCACCAGGGCGCCGAGGCCCGCGACCTGGTGATCGACGAGGGGTTGGACCCCGCCTCGCTCCATCCGTTCAAGGGCAACCTGGATCCGGTGAAGCTGGAGCGCGCGCTGCGCCAGCTCGGGCGTGAGCGCGTGCCGCTGGTGATGCTCACGGTGACCAACAACTCTGGCGGCGGGCAGCCGGTGGCCATGGCCAACGTGCGCCAGGTGCGCGAGGTGTGCGACCGCCACGGCGTGCCGCTCATCTTCGACGCCTGCCGCTTCGCCGAGAACTGCTGGTTCATCCAGCAGCGCGAGCCCGGCTACGCCGACAAGTCGGTGCGCGAGATCGCGCGCGAGATGTTCGCCCTGGGCCACGGCTGCACCATGAGCGCCAAGAAGGACGGCCTGGTCAACATCGGCGGGTTCCTGGCGCTCACCAACGCCGAATGGGTGGAGAAGATCACCAACCTGTTGATCCTGGTCGAGGGGTTCCCGACCTACGGCGGCCTCGCCGGACGCGATCTGGAGGGCATGGCGCGCGGGCTCGAGGAGGTGCTGAACGAGGACTACCTTGCCTTCCGCATCGGCCAGGTGGCCCAGCTGGCCGCGATGCTCGACCAGGCCGGCGTGCCGATCGTGAAGCCGCCGGGCGGACACGCGGTCTATCTGGACGCGCGCCGCTTCCTGCCGCACCTGCCGCAGTCGCAGTACCCGGGGCAGGCGCTGGTGGTGGCGCTCTACCGCGACTTCGGCATCCGCGCGGTCGAGGTCGGCAGCCTGATGTTCGGCCACCGCGACGCGGCGAGCGGGCAGATGGTCTTTCCCGAACTCGATCTGGTCCGGCTCGCGATCCCGAGGCGCGTCTACACCACCGAGCAGATCCGCTTCGTCGGCGAGTCGGTGATCCAGCTCCATCACGAGAAGCAGCGGCTCAAGGGATTGCGCCTCACCTACGAGGCGCCGGTGCTCCGGCACTTCACGGCGCGGCTCGAGGAGTTGAGCGACGCCGAGGCCGCAGCACCCGCGCGCTGAGGCTCGAGGCGCAAGGCGAGGGGGGGGTATGGCAAACATCAACCGCGGCTTCGCGCTCACCTGGCTCGGCCACAATACCTTCAAGCTGGTGACGCGTGGCGGGCGTACGGTGCTGATCGACCCGTGGGTCGAAGGCAATCCCGCCTGCCCCAAGGAGCACAAGACCTTCGACAAGATCGACGTGATGACCATCTCCCACGGCCACGGCGACCACATGGGTGACGCGATCACCCTGGGCAAGAAGTTCAAGCCCACCATCGTCTGCAACTACGAGATCCACCAGTACCTGAGCCGCAAGGGCGTTCCCAACACGAGCCCGATGAACAAGGGCGGCACCCAGGAGGCGGCGGGCCTCAAGTTCACCATGGTCCACGCCATCCACTCGAGCGGCATCGAGGACGGGGGGGCGATGATCTACGGCGGCGAGCCGTGCGGGTTCGTCATCACGCTCGAGGACGGCACGCGCATCTACCACGCGGGCGACACCGCGGTGTGCTCGGACATGGCGCTCATCGCGGAGCTTTACGCGCCCGACGTCGCGTTGCTGCCGATCGGCGACCTCTACACCATGTCGCCACGCGAGGCCGCGGTGGCGGCGCGAATG
>VBPB01000079.1:0-8792 GCA_005893365.1 Candidatus Eiseniibacteriota bacterium | reverse complement strand
CGGCACGCCGGACGCGCTGCGCGAGGAGCTGGCGAAGCAGGGCGTCGCGGCCGAAGTGGTGGCGCTGCGGCCCGGGGAGACGCTGTCCTAGGGCCGCGAACCGTGCCCGGCCGCTACTTCGGCGACAGTCCCCCCGCCACGACGATGGCCGAGATGTCGTAGAGGCAGTGCACCAGGATCGCGACCGTGGTGTTGGTGCGGTCGCGCAGCACGCCCAGCAGCACGCCCAGCATGAAGATGGTCGCCATCCCGAACCACGAGTAGTGCACGTGGAGCGAGGCGAACACGAGGGCGGTGAGCCACAGCCCGAGGCGCGGCTGCAGCGCGCCGCGCATCGCCAGCTCCTCGCCCACCCCGGCGCTCAGGCCCAGCAGCAGGCTGCCGCCGATGCCGAGACCGCCGGCGATGAGATGGCTCATGCGCTGGTCGTGCTCCCAGAGATCCGGGAACCAGCGGTGCTGCAGCGCCTCGGTGCCCACGTTGAGCCCGGTCATGGCCACCATCCCGAGCACGACCACGACGTAGTGGGCCGGTTTCAGCGAGCGCAGGCCGAGCCGCTCCAGCGCCGCGCGGCCGTCGCGCAGGACGAAGAGCCCGACCGCGCCGAGCGCCAGCACCGAGAGGCCGATCACGCTGCTGATGAGCTGCGCCGTGTCGACGAGCGGCTTCGCCTGCCCGGCGAGCGAGTCGAGGATGTCGGGGAAGGCGGCCCACCCGGGGAAGGCGAACAGGAGCACCATCATCACCAGCCGGCCGCCGACGCGCAGGGCGCGCGACGGCGCCTCGGTGCGGAAGAGCGTGGCGGCGACGGTGTTCGCGATCGGGCGCAGTCCGCTGAGCAGGCAGAGGACCGCGCCCCCGCAGGCGATCCCGACCGCCACCGCGCGGGTGAGGCCGGGCTCCGGCTGGCTCACGAGGTAGAAGCCCAGCATGCCGAAGACCATGGCACCGCCGCCGATGAGGACCACGGAGAGCAACTGGTGGAGGTAGGTGAAGCGCGGGTCGCGATCCGCCGCGTGTGCGGCGATGAAGGCGCCGGCCAGGGTCACCGACAGCGCCATCTCGGCCTGGCCACGCCAGACACCGACGATGCCGAGGGCCGCGATGATGGTGAACCAGGTCCACAGCCCGCGCATGATGGGCGGGCCCTCGAGGACAGGCGCGGGGGGCGTCGCGAGACCCTCGAGCGAGGACGAGGTCGCGAAGGTCAGGGCGGGCCCGGGCGCCGGCGCGTGCCCGGCCCAGGCTTCGCGCGCACCCGCGACGGGCTCGGGCGGCGCCGCCGGCGGCTCGCCGGCCCCTGCCGTACCCTGCGGCGACGCGGGCGGCGCGAGGGGTGGCGGTGACCCCTCGGATTCGTGGCCTTGATTCGACTCGTGCATCGGGGCAGCATAGGTTCTGGATCGTGACGCGTCCAACCTTGACCCAAGAGAGCCCCAGCAAGATGACCATCACCGTCCTGTTGTTCGCCCAGGCGCGCGAGCGCGCGGGCCACGCACGGGCCACGCTCGAGTTGCCCGACGAGAGCCGCGTCGCCGACGCGCTCGCGCTGCTCGAGCGCGACCACCCGGCGCTCGCGGCCCTGCGGCCGCATCTGGCGATCGCGCTGGACCGGCGCCTGGTCGGTCCCGAGGCGCCGCTGGTGCACGGCGCGGAGCTGGCGCTGCTGCCGCCGGTGAGCGGGGGCTAGGCATGGCGACCCGGCGGACCGCTCCGGCCATCGTGTGTCGCCCGGTGACGCCCTCGCGCTGGAAGGACCTCGAGCGCCTGTTCGGACCGCTCGGCGCCTGCGCGGGCTGCTGGTGCATGTGGCCGCGGCTGCCCCGCGCCGAGTTCGCGCGCGGCCGGGGTGCCGGCAATCGGGGCGCCCTCAAGCGCCTGGTGTCCTCGGGGGCCCGCCCCGGCATCATCGCTTACCGCGGCCGTGAGCCGGTGGGCTGGTGCGCCTTGGCGCCCCGCGAGCAGTTCGGACGGCTCGAGCGCTCACGGGTGATGGCACGCGTCGACGATCGGCCCGTGTGGTCGGTGCCCTGCTTCTTCGTCTCGCGCGAGGCCCGCGGCCTCGATGTGACGAGGTCGCTGCTCGAGGCGGCGGTCGAGCACGCCGCGAAGCGCGGCGCGCGCCTGGTCGAGGGCTACCCGCACGACACGGGCGGCCGGCGGCTGGCCGACGCCTTCGTGTGGTTCGGCCTGGCCCCGACCTTCGAGCGCGTAGGATTCCGCGAGGTGGCGCGCCGCTCGCAGACGCGCCCCATCATGCGGCGCGCGATCTCGAACGCCCGGCGCACGAGGTCCCGTGGCTGAGCTGGTGCGACAGCCCATCGTCATCGAGCCGCTGGTCGCAGCCGCAGCCCGCCCGGACTGCGGCGCCGTCGCCACCTTCCTGGGCACGACCCGCGACCATCACGAAGGGCGTCGTGTCGTGCGCCTCGCCTACGAAGCCTACGAGCCCATGGCGCTCGACGCCCTGGTCGCCATCGAGCGCGAGGCGACGCAGCGCTTCCAGATCGCCAGCTGTCGCATCGTCCACCGCCTGGGCGAGGTGGCGCTCAGCGAGGCGAGCGTCGCGGTGGTCGTGGCCGCCGCGCACCGCGGCCCCGCCTTCGACGCCTGCCGCTGGGCGATGGACGAGCTCAAGCGCACCGTCCCCATCTGGAAGAAGGAGTCCTACGCCGAGGGCGGCGAAGGCTGGGTGGAGGGGACCCGGCTGGGGTGAGGGAACCCCTGTGGCGCCTGGCTGGATCGGCCGATAACGATCGGAGCCTGCCGCTCGCCACATGTCTCGAGGAGGTGCCGCATGAGTTCGATCCTGTTCTGGGTCGGCGCGCTGGTCGTGCTCGCGCTGGTCCGTCCCCTGCTCAAGTTCGTGATCGCGGCCGTCGCCGGCAAGGAGATCGGAGAGCACGCCGTCGCCAGCCAGCCCGATCAGATCCACCTGCAGAAGGTCGGCCCGAGCGCATGGAAGGACGCCGCCGCCCCGCGCATCATCGCGGACGCTCTCGCCGCGCACGGCTTCGCCGACGCCGGCGTCCACACCGTCGCGGAGATGCCGGGCGTCGTGGTCCAGTTGCTCGCGAGCGCCCGGGATGGCTTCTACGCCGCGCTCTACGAGCATCCGCAGGCGGGTCACTGGTTCGACCTGATCTCGCGCTTCCAGGACGGGACCTCGGTGACCTACTCCACCGCGAGGCCCACCGCCCTTAAGCCCCGGCCCGGACACCCGACCGTCAATCTGCCCGGGGCCGGGGCGCCCGCGGCCCTCAATCGGGCGCTCATGCTGCGGCCGCGGCGGCCGCTCCAGGTCGTGAGCGTCCAGGAGGCGGCGCACGCCTTCGAGCAGGGCTATGCCGAGTCGATGGCGTACCGGAAGGGCGTGGGCATCTCGACCGGCGAGGTCATCGGGACGGCGGCGCGCAAGGCGGCGTGAGCCCGTCGCGCGCCGCCCGCCTTACTGGGCCACGACCGGCTTCCCGTCCGCGTCCAGCACCGTGATCGGCCCGAGGTTCAGCGCCTCGATGCCGGGTCGGATCGTCGCCAGGTCGCCCACCACGACGATCGCGAACTGGTCCGGCGTGAGATACTTGGCCGCCACGCGCGTGACGTCCTCCGGTTTCACGCGCCCGATCTGGGCCAGATAGTTGGCGATCTCGCCGTCGGGCAGCCCGTGCAGCGCCAGCTCGGCCAGCACGCCGGCGGTGGCATCGGGCGTCTCGAAGCGCCGCGGATAGCCGCGCAGCAGCCCGTTGCGGGCGAACTCCGTCTCCTTCTCGGTGATGGGACGCGAGCCGCGAATGTCCTGGAGCTCGCGCAGGAACTCCACCAGCGAGCTGTCGGTCTTGGCGGTGAACACCCCGCCGCTGGCGACGAACGGTCCGTCGCCGCGACGGAACGCCCAGGTGCTGCGGGCCCCATAGGTGTAGCCGTGGCGCTCGCGCAGGTTGAGGTTGATGCGCGAGGTGAACTGCCCGCCGAGCGTCGTGTTGAGCACCTGGAGCGCGTAGTAGTCGGGATCGGCCGTGCGCGACGTGCCCGGCTGGCCGATGCGGATCTCCGACTGCGCGGCGTTGGGCTTGTCCACCAGGTAGACCGCGGCGGGCTTGGCCGCGGGCCGGGCCGGGGCGGTGGCCGCCTCGGCGGCTACGGTCCCGGCCGTCCAGCCGGCGAAGGCCTTCTCCAGCTTGGGCGCCAGGACCTCGGCGGTCACGTCCCCGACCACGATCAACACGGCGTTGTTGGGCCGGTAGTAGCGGTCGTAGAAGCCGGCGACGTCGTCGCGGGCGATGGCCGCGATGCTCGCGGTGGTCCCGCCCACCGGATGACCGTAGGGATGGTCCTCGCCGTAGAGCACCAGGTTCAACACCTTGTCGGCGATGGTGGTGGCGACATCCTTCTGCTGCTTGAGATTCTGGAGCCGGGCCTTCCGCTCACGCTCCAGCTCGTCGGCCTTGAAGGCGGGATGGACCACCATCTCGCCCATCAACCCGAGCGCCGCGTCGAGGTGGCGCGAGAGCGTGAGCAACGACACCGACGTCTGCTCGATGCCGCCCGAAGCCGACAGGTTGGCGCCGAGGAGATCGACGGCGCCGGCGAACTCCAGCGACGAACGCGTCGATGTGCCCTCGTCGAGCAGCGAGGCGGTCACCGCGGCGATGCCGGGGTGGGCGCCGTCCTGCGCGGCGCCGGCGCGGATCTGGAGCACGGCGTCCACCAGCGGCAGCTCGCGGCGCGTGACCACCCACACCGGCAGGCCGTTGCTGAGCGTCACCCTGACGATCCTGGGCGTAACGACCGGCGGCACCGGGCCCGGCGTCGGCCGCTGGTTGCGATCCAGCTTGGGCGCAGCGCCCACGTTGGCGGTGAACAGCACCAGCACGATGGCGAGCGCGGCGATCACGGCGAGGATGAGCACGGTCCTCATGGCTGCACCCCCGTGGCGGCGGCGGCGAGTTCCTTCTTCCCGTTCGGGACGGTGGAGAGGCTGACCCGCGGCCGCGTGAGGTAGGTGCGGACGACCCGCTGGACGTCGGCGGCGGTCACCTTGCGCACGTTCTCCAACTCCTCGTTGAAGAGGTCCGGCCGGCCGCGGAAGCTCATGTAGCTGTTGATGCGGTCGGCCTTGCCCAGCACGGTCTGGATCCCGAACACCGAGCGCGCCTCGGCGCCGTTCTTGGCCCGCGCCAGCTCGTCGTCGGTCGGCCCGTCCTTCCCGAGCCGCGCGATCTCCTCGAGGATGGCGGACTCCATCTGCGTCAGGTTGAACCCCTCGCGCGCCTGGGCCGACATCTGGAAGTTACCCGCCAGCTCACGCGAGACCTGGAACGCCGAGACGGTCTGCGCCGACTGCTCGTGATAGACCAGCCGCTGGTGGAGCCGCGAGGTCTTGCCCTGTGCCAGGACCTCGGCCGCCACGTCGAGCGCCGCGTCGTCCGGGGCCCACAGCGGCACCGTGTGCCAGGCGAGCGTGAGCTGCGGCAGCGTCACGCGGTCCTCGAGCACGTCGCGCCTGTCGGCCTCGAGCGTCGCCGGCTTGGGCGCGAGCGGCTCGGGCTTGGGTCCCGCCGGCAGGTCTGCGAAGTAGCGGGTCACGAGCCGCTTCGCCGCCGCGGCCTTCACGTCGCCCGCCACGACCAGGCACGCGTTGTTCGGGTTGTACCAGTGCGCGAAGAAGTCCTTCACGTCCTGGAGCGAGGCGGCGGTCAGGTCCTCCGGGTAGCCGATGGTCGGCCAGTGGTACGGGTGGCCGGCCGGGTAGAGCAGCTCACCGAGGCGGATCGAGGTCATGCCGTAGGGGCGGTTCTCGTAGTTCTGCCGCCGCTCGTTCTTGACCACGTCGCGCTGGTTGTCGAGCTTGGCCTGGGTCAACGACTGGAGCAGGAACCCCATCCGGTCGGACTCCAGCCACAGCGCGGTCTCGAGGAAGTTGGCCGGGACCAGCTCGAAGTAGTTGGTCCGGTCGGTGTTGGTGCTGCCGTTCAGCGTCCCGCCGGCCTCCTGGACGATCGCGAAGTGCTGGTCGTCGCCCACGTGCGCCGAGCCCTGGAACAGCATGTGCTCGAACAGATGCGCGAAGCCGCTGCGCCCCTTGACCTCACGGCCCGAGCCGACGTGATACCAGAGGTTGACCGCGACCAGCGGCACGGCGTGGTCCTCGTGCACGACCACGCGCAGCCCGTTGGGCAGCGTGAACGTCTCGACCGGGACCCTGAGCGTCTGCGCCTGGGCGCCGGCGGCCGTCACGACCATCAGGCCGAGGACGCTGCCCATCAGGGGGAGGTTCATGACGTGCTCCTGGGTGAGTGGGGAGGGCCGCGGATCGCGCCTGAATCTACGCCTCGCGGGCCGCGGGGCCAACGACGGCGTGGCGGACCGTGACGACTAGAGCCGGAACCCGGCGCTGACGCCGAGCGTCTCGCCGGTGATGTTGCGCGCCTCGTCCGAGGCCAGGAACGCGGCGGTCGCGGCGATCTCCTCCGGCTCGACCATGCGTTTGAGGGCGTTGGCCTCGATGAAGAACTCGCGCTCGACGTCCTCGGGGCGGCGCCCGAGGGCGGCGGCGCGGTCGCGGACGACCGCGGCGATGCGCTCGCCACGGGTCGAGCCGGGGGCGATGGCGTTCACGGTGACCCCCTGCGGTCCCACCTCGATGGCCAGCGAGCGGGTGAGCCCGATCATGCCCCACTTGGACGCGGCGTAGGCGCTGCGCAGCGCGTAGCCGATCTTTCCGGCGACCGAGGTGATGTTGAGGATGCGGCCGTTCCCGCTGGCGATGAGATGCGGGATGGCATGCTTGGCGCACAGGAAGGCGCCGGTCAGGTTGACGTCGAGCGTGCGCGCCCACTCCTCCCGCCTGGCATCGACCGCGGCGGCGGTGGGCCCGGCGATGCCGGCGTTGTTGACGAGGATGTCGAGCCGGCCGAACCGCGCCACGGTCGCGGCGATCGCGCGCGCGACCGCGGCCTCGTCGGCGACGTCGGCGATCAAGGCGAGCGCACGCCCGCCGGCGGCGGTGATGTCGTGGGCGGTGGTTTCGAGCGCGTCGCGCCCGGTGCCGCAGACGGCGACGGCGGCCCCCTCCGCCGCGAATCGCAGGGCGATGGCCCGGCCGATGCCACGGCCGCCTCCGGTGATCAGGGCGGCACGGTCGGTGAGTCGCATCCACGCATCGTAGCACGGGCCCTGCTGCGGCCCGGCGGTCCGGCGGGAGGGCGGGAGGGAGGCCAGCGGGACCGCCCGGCGGGGTGCGGCCGGCGCGAACGACCATCGGCCGGGCCTGGGCCCATGCCCACACCGCTCGACGGGCCCGGGGGGCGTGGTGTAGGGTTTGCGGCCGTGCGTTACCGCTCCCTTGCCCTCGCCCCGGCCCTCGCGGCCGCCTGCCTGGCGCTGACCGCTCCGACCGCCTCGGCGGTCCCGCCGCTCGATCACGTCATCGTGATCGTCATGGAGAACAAGAGCTACACGCAGGCCATGACCGGGCCTTACACCGCGAGCCTGGTGGCTGCCGGCGCCTCGTTCCAATACTTCTTCGCCTACACGCATCCTTCGCAGCCCAACTACCTGATGCTCTGGTCGGGCGGCACGCAGGGCATCACCACCGACGTCTGCCCGCCCGCCGGCATCCCGTTCGACACCGAGAACCTGGGCCACGCCTGCGAGGTGGCGGGGAAGACCTGGCGCACGTACGCCGAGGGGCTGCCGGCGCCGGGCTCGGACGTGTGCACCAATCCGGCCACCTACTATCTGCGCAAGCACTGCCCGTGGACCTACTTCTCCAACCTGGACCACAACAACGAGCGCGAGTACGCCGACCTGGCGGCCGACATCGCCAACGACGCGCTTCCCAACCTGGCGTTCGTGATCCCGGACTCGCACGACGACTCGCACGACACCGGCTACGACGTGACCTGGGGCGACAACTGGCTCGCCGCCAACGTGCCGGCGATGCTCGACGCCGTCGGGCCGCGCGGCGTCGTGATCGTCACCTGGGACGAGGACGACGGCCACTCCGGCAACCGCATCCTGACCGTCTTCGACGGCCCGCTGGTCCAGGCCGGCTACGTGTCGACCGACTTCACCTACCACTGGAACGTCGTGCGCACCATCGCCGACGCCCTGGGCATCGAGCGCCCGGGTCTCGCCTCGAGTGCGGCGCCGATCGAGGACATCTGGGGGCTCGACCCGCTGCGCGTCACGCCCGGCGCGCGCGGCCACGTTTCGCTCTCGGCGCCCGCTCCGAATCCCTCCGCCGGTACCCTCTCGGCGCGCCTGACGCTCGCCCGTCCGATGGGGGTGGACGCGGGCGTCTTCGACCTCGCCGGGCGCCGGGTGCGCACGCTCGCCCGCGGCCTGCGGTCGGGCGCGGTCGAGCTGCGTTGGGATGGCCGCGACGAGGCTGGGACGGAGGCGAGCGCCGGCGTCTACATGATCCGGGTCCAGGCCGGCGTGGAGACCCTCGAACGCAAGGCCGTCGTGCTGCGGTAGTCCGCGTGCCGCCGGGACGGTATCGTCCCCGGCCCAACCCCGATTCCGCGCCAGAGATGTTCCGCGTCCACCCGATCACCGTCCCGGAGGCCCCATGAAACGGATCGCCGCTTCGCTGGTCCTGGTCTCGCTCGTCGTCTTGGTCGCCGCCCTTTCGCTCGCCCAGACGCCGCCGCCCGGGGGCCCGGGCTCACCGCCGCCCGGCGGTCCGGGGGGGCCGCCGCCGGGGGGCCCGGGACAGGGGATGGGACAGGGCATGCGGGGCGGGAACTTCGCGCCGCCGCCCTACCCGGGCGACACCACCTTCGCCG
>VBPB01000078.1 GCA_005893365.1 Candidatus Eiseniibacteriota bacterium | reverse complement strand
GCCACGACGATGGCGGCCAGCAGTACGGCGGCCATCCGGCGGGTATTGTGAGTCGATCGGTTCATCGCATCCTCCGCAGTGTGCCTGGGTATACGACGGGCGGCATCACCGGAGCCCTTTAGCAGGCTGCATGCCATGCGGCCCACGGATCGGGCTCGTTGCGCGCCAACTGGTTGCGGCCGCGCGGCGCCCGCGGCGGAGGGAAGCGGGGGACGGCGCTGTGGCGCGTGCGCCACAACGCGCGCGCCCGGGCCGCGGTGGGGGGCTTATGGACCGGTCACGCTCAGCGTGCCCGTCATGTCCGGGTGAAGGGCACAGTGGTATGGGAACGTGCCCGTGGTTCCCATCGTGATGGGGGCACTGCTCGCGCCATTCGCGATGTCCCCGGTGTTGAATGCCGCACCACTGGGATCTGAAGTCGCCGTGTGGGTCATCCCACCGTTGTTTCGCCATGCGACCTTCTTGCCCACCGGGCAGCTCGCGGGATTCGGCGAGAACGACATGTTGCCGTTTCTGGCAACGATGGTGATGGTGACGTCCGCGCCACCCCCGGCCGACATGGGGTTCGACTTGTTGCCCCCGCAAGCGCCAAGCAGGGCGACCAACGCGATGATGAGCAGGGCCAGGGCCCCCAGGACGACGCGATGCCTCTTCATGTCACCTCCGGACGGGTGGGATGAGCGGCCGCGACTCGGCCCAGGGGGATGGTGATTGAGATACCGGTTCGTGGCAAAAGGGACCAGGCTTTATCGGGCCGCGTGGGGGGGTCCCTACTGCGCCCGCGGATAGGCGCGCAGCAACAGGCACGAGCCCAACAGGACCAGCACTTCGAGCTCGGGCAGCCTGCGTCCCGAAGCGAGGATCTCGACCACCGGCTCGCGGCGTCCCACGCCCCGGCGGGGGCGGAACGTCATGCACTGGAAGCCGGACGACGTGGCGATCGCCCACTCGGTGGCCCACCAGCGCGTCCGGGTCCACTCGTACCGCTGGCCTGACGCGGTCGTGATGACGCCGCCGGACCAGACGTTCGGAGCGTAGCACGCCGTGGGGCCGGTTGCCCCGGTCCGGGAGAGTTCGAGCGCGCCGTTCCAGCGCTTGCGGATCGCCCACTCGCCCGAGGGGCCCTCGAGCCGGATCTGCTCCCGCAGCGTGCCCGTGACAGTCAGCCAGGCGGCCTGCCTGCCGCCCGCGCCGAGCACCCACTCGCGACGGAGCCGGTGCGGACGCCGCCACTCGAGCGGACCGAGATCGGCGAGCTCATGCGGATCGATCCGCGGCGCGACCTGACGCCATGCCGCGCCCGGCGACCGCACCCCGCCGCTCACTTGCGTGGCTCGCGGGTGCCCGCCCCGCCGGGCAGGCGCCCCTGGGCCGAGAGCGCCCGCCGCAGGAGGAATTCGATCTGCCCGTTGAGGCTCCGAAGGTCGTCCGCCGCCCAGCGCTGCAGGGCGTCGAGGAGCGCGGGGTCCAGCCTAAGCAGGAACGGTCTGCGTTCCGCCATGGCGTCACACGGCTAGTGGTAGAGGGTGCCGGTGTTGACCACCGGCTGGATGTGCTGGTCGCTGCACAGCACGACCAGCATGTTGCTCACCATCGCGGCCTTGCGCTCGTCGTCCAGGGTCACGACGTTCTTCTTCGCGAGCTGGTCGAGCGCCATCTCGACCATGCCGACCGCGCCTTCCACGTACATCTGGCGCGCAGCCACGATCGCGCTCGCCTGCTGGCGCCGCAGCATGGCCCCGGCGATCTCGGCGGCGTAGGCCAGGTGGCTGATGCGCGACTCGATCACCTCGATCCCGGCGCGGGTGAGCCGGTCCTGGATCTCCTTCTTGATCTGGCCGGCGATCTCGGCGGTGTGGCTGCGCAGGGCCATCTCACCGGTGTCGTGCGCGTCGTAGGGGTAGGCGGACGCCATGTTGCGCAGCGCCGCCTCGCTCTGCACGTGCACGAAGTTCTCGTAGTTGTCCACCTCGAACAGCGCCTCGGCGGTCTCGACCACCTTCCACACCACGACCGCGGCGATCTCGATCGGGTTGCCGACGTGGTCGTTCACCTTGAGCTTCGGCGTCTCGAAGTTGCGCACCCGCTGGGAGACCTTGCGCTTGGTGCAGAACGGGTTGACCCACTTGAACCCGGGCTCCTTGACGGTGCCGACGTAGTTGCCGAACAGCTGGACCACCTTGGCCTCGTTGGGATTGACGACGAAGAGGCCGGCCAGCGAGACCAGGTCCGCCAGCCACAACAGGCCCAGGCCCACCGCCGGCCACCCCTGATGGTCCTGGGCGGCCCGGACGAACATGGCACCCAGCACGACGGCCCCGACCGCCAGGACGAGCAGCATGAGCACTCCCGGCGCCGGTCGGATCTCTCTCTCACGGATCATGGCGACCCTCCTTATGGGTTGATGTCATTATGATATCACTTTGATGTCATCCCGGGCAAGGAGATTCGGACCATCTGCGGGGGGGGCGGCCGGCCGGGACCGGGGGCGGCCGCCGTGTCTCCTGGCCCGGCTGGGGTAGAGTGCCCGGGTGGACCGGACCACCGTCGAGCTCAGCGCCCTCGGCTTCCAGGCCCTCGTCACGGGCCTGCTGGCCCTGGTTTATTGGGGCCTGTGGCGCCAATCACACCGGCCCTATTTCGCCGCCTGGGCGGGCGCCTGGGCGGCCTTCGCGCTGCGCCTGGGGTTCATCTCGGCCTTCGTCCTGACCCGCCAGGAGGTCTGGCTGTTCGCGCATCAGGCGGCGACCGGCATCTCGGCGCTCCTGCTGCTCTGGGCCGCCCTCCAGTTCTCGCGCGGGGCCCGCTGGCGCGCCCGCTACCTGTGGCTGGGGGCGGCGGCGGTGGCGTGGGCCTGGCTCGCCATCTTCGTGATGCGCGACATGCGCACGGCCGGACTCTCGGCGGCGATCCTGCTGGCCGGAGTCACCCTGTGGACCGGGCTGGTGTTCTGGCGCCGCCGGCGCCAGGGCGAGTCGCTCGGGGCGGTGATGCTGGCCTGGACCTTCACGCTCTGGGGCCTCCACCACCTCGACTATCCGCTGCTGCGGCCGCTCGGGACCGGCGTGCTCTACGGCGTGTTCGCCGACGTGGTGTTCATCGTCGCCGCGACCGTGGGGACCCTGGTCCTGGTGCTGGGCGATGGCCGGCGCGCGCTCGAGGCGCGCAGCCACCAGCTCGAGCAGCTGACCCGGCTGCTGCTGCGCGCGCAGGAGGACGAGCGCCGGCGCATCGCGCGCGAGCTGCACGACGAGGCCGGACAGATCCTCACCGCCGTCAAGATCGAGCTCGACTTGGAGGGGCGCAAGGAGGCCGGCGACATGGTGGGCCGGGCCTTGGCCCAGGTGCGCGACCTGAGCAACCTGCTGCGTCCCGCGGTGCTCGACGACCTGGGGCTGGTGCCGGCGCTGCGGGGCATGGTCGAGGACTTCGCCAAGCGCACGCGCGTCGCGGCCACGCTCAGCTGCGGCGAGACGCTGGGCACGCTGCCCGCCGAGCAGCAGGTGGTCATCTACCGCGTGGTCCAGGAGGCGCTCACCAACGTCGCCCGCCACGCCTCGGCGCGCCGGGTCCAGGTGCGCATCGAGTCCGCCCAAGACCGCGTGCGGCTGGCGGTCGAGGACGACGGGCGCGGCGTCAGCGGCGAGCCGACGCCGCACCTGGGGCTGCTCGGCATCCGCGAGCGCATCACCACCCTGGGCGGCACGCTGGTGATCGAGGGCGCCCCGGGACAGGGCTTCCGCATCCAGGCCGAGATCCCGGCCGGGGCCACGGCGTGAGCGCCGGGGTCGCCACGCGCGTCCTGCTGGCGGACGACCACAATCTCGTGCGCGCCGGCGTGCGCAAGATCCTCGAGGCGCACCCGGAGGTCGAGGTGGTGGGCGAGGTGGGCGACGGCGAGAGCGCGCTACGGGCGCTGGCGGCGACCCGCGCCGACGTGCTGGTGCTCGACCTCACCATGCCCGGCACCGACGGCTTCGCGGTGCTGGAGCGCGCGAAGGCGGCCCACCCCGAACTCAAGATCCTGGTGCTGACCATGCACGCGAGCCCGGAGTACGTGGCCCGCGCGGTGCGCGAGGGGGCCGACGGCTACCTGCTCAAGGACTCGGCGGTGCAGGATCTGATGTCGGCGATCGCGGCGGTGATGCAGGGCAAGAGCTACTTCAGCCCCCCCATCCAGAAGGAGCTGGGCGAGATCCTGCGGACCGAGCACACCCGCCAGCGCCGGCTCGACCAGTTGACCGAGCGCGAGCGGGAGGTGTTGCGGCTGGTCGCCGAGGGGCTCTCGACCAAGGAGATCGCCTCCCGGCTCGCCATCAGCACGCGCACGGTGGAGACCCACCGGGCGCACCTGATGCGCAAGCTCGGCCTCAAGTCGGTCGCCCGACTCACCCAGTTCGCCATCCGCGAGGGGATGCTCGGCTCTCCGTAGGACTACGGAGGCCGCCCTAAGCACTGTTCCGCATCGCGTTGGCCCATCGCCATGCCGTAGCCTGATGGCGTGGCTGTCGCTCTGACGGGCTGGCACTCGGCACCACGCGCCACCGATGGGGAGGGTGACTGGAATGCATGGAGTTGCAGGGCGGTCGGAGGGTCCCCAGGGCGACGAACGCGGCCGGGCACCGATTCTGCAGGGGGATCAGGTCGCCATGACCCCCACCCCTCGGACTCTGGCGCACCCGACCCACCCTCCCGTGGCCGGCACCGACGCCCTGCGCGTGATCTCGATCAGCCACCGCACGGCGGCCATCGACGAGCTCGAGCGCATGGCGCTCGCGCGCGCCGCCGTCTCCGACCTCCACGCGAGCTTCCGCGTCCACGGCCTCGAGGCGGCGGTCCTCTCCACCTGCAACCGGACCGAGCTCTACAGCTACGCGGTCCGTCCCGGCGATCACGCCCGCGCCGAGGCGTTGCTGATGGAAGCCGCCGGCGCCTTCGCCCCCGCGCGGGACCACTTCACCGAGGCGTCCGGGCTCGCCGCCGCGACCCACCTGTTCCGCGTGGCGGCCGGGCTCGAGTCGCTGGTGGTGGGCGAGGCCGAGGTGCTGGGCCAGGTGCGCGGCACGATCGAGATCGCCGAGACCGCCGGGACCGCCGGCTTCTTCCTGTCGGGGCTGTTCCGCGCCGCGCTGCGCTTCGGCGGGCGGGCGCGGGCCGAGACCGGGATCGGCACCGGGGCGCTCTCGGTGGCCTCGGCCGCGATCCGGCTGCTCATGCGGGTCCATCCGGACCTCTCGGCGTGCACGGTGCTGGTGGTGGGCGCCGGCACCACCGGGCTCAAGGCGGCACGCCACCTCAAGGCCGAGCGCGTCGGCCGGCTGGTGCTCGCCAACCGCACGCCCGAGCGCGCGGTGCAGGCGGCGGTGGAGCTGGGCGCCGAGGCGGTGGCGCTCGCGGACCTGCCGCGGCTCATCGACGCCATCGACGCGGTCGTGGTCGCCGCCCAGGTGGACCGGCCGCTGGTCACGCCGGCGATGCTCGCGCCGCGCGCCGAGGCCCAAGAGCCGCTGGTGCTCATCGACGTGTCGCTGCCGCGCGCCATCGACCCGGCGTGCGCCCAGATCCCGGGTGTGGTGCTGCACGACCTCTCGGGGCTCGAGGAGATCGTGGCCCACAACCGCGCCGGGCGGGAGCGCGAGATCCCGCGCGTCACCGAACTGCTCGACCACGAGCTGCGCCTGTTCGAGACCCAGGCCCGCGAGTCCACGGTCGGGCCGCTGGTCGCCGAGCTGCGCCACCGCGCCGAGACCATCCGCCGCGAGGAGATCGAGCGGGCGACGGTCCAGGGCCTCACCGGTGACGCCCTGGTGGACCGAGTGACGCGCCGGATCGTCGACCGGCTGCTGCTGGCGCCGAGCCAGGCGCTGCGCCGCGGCGACCTGGCCCTCGACGAGCAGCACGCCCGCTATCTGCGCATGGTCTTCGGCCTGGGCGGCGACGAGTCGCCCCATGGCCACCCCGGTGGATCCGCGCCTGGCCATCACGGGGAGTCCCCGCACGGCCACCACGGCGAGTCCCCGCATGGCCACCGTTAGGATCGGCACGCGGGCGAGCGCCCTGGCCCGCTGGCAGACCGACCACGTGATCGCGCTGTGGCGCGAGCGCGAGCCGGGTCTGGCCGTCACCATCGTCGACCTCACCACCCAAGGCGACGACCTGCCCGAAGCGCCGCTCGAGGTGATGGAGGGCACCGGCTTCTTCACCTCGACGCTCGAACGCGCCCTGCTCGAGGGGCGGATCGACGTGGCCGTGCACAGCATGAAGGACCTGCCGACGGCGGTGACGCCCGGGCTCGCCGTGGCGGCGATCCCGACGCGCGGGCCGGTCGAGGACGCGCTGTGCGCCCGCGACGGGCTCAAGCTCGCGCGGTTGCCCGCCGGGGCGCGCGTCGGCACCTCGAGCGTGCGTCGCACCGCCCAGCTGCGCGCCCTGCGCGCCGATCTCGACTACCGCGCGCTGCGCGGCAACGTGCCCACGCGCCTGAGCCGGGTCGCCGCGGGCGACCTGGACGCGGTCGTGCTGGCCCGCGCCGGCCTGGTGCGGCTGGGCCTCGCCGAGCGCGTGACCGAGGTGTTCAAGGTGGAGGCGGTGCTGCCCGCGCCGGCCCAGGGGGCGCTGGCGCTCCAGGCGCGCGCGGACGACGCGGCGTTGATCCGGCGCCTGGCGACGATGGACCACGAAGGGACCCGGCAGGCGGTCGCGGCCGAGCGCGAGGTGCTGCGCCTGCTCCGCGGCGGCTGCTCCGTGCCGGTCGGAGCGCTGGCGCGCCTCGACGGTGCCCAGGTGAGCGTGGACGCCGGCGTGTTCGCGCCCGCGGGTGATCGCAGGGTGCGCGTCCAGGTGACCGGGGCGAGCCCCGAAGCCGCCGGCGCCGAGGCGGCCTGTCAGCTCCTCGCGCGCGGCGCCCGGGAGATCCTCGCCGCCCTCGACCGCACGCCGAAGGTGGCGGGTGGAGTCGGGCCGTGAGCGACCACGCGCTGCGCGTCGCCGTGACGCGCGACGACGGCGCCGACGGCCCGCTCACCGAGGCGCTGCGGCGCCGCGGCCTGGTGCCGGTGACCTGCGCCGTGGTGGACGACGCGCCCGCGCCCGAGCCCGCCTGGCTGGCGAAGGCGGCCGACGACCTCGAGCGCTATCGCTGGCTGGTGGTGGCGAGCCAGCGCGCGGTCGCGGCCCTGATCGAGGCGCGCGGTGGCCGCCCGCTGCCGGCCGGCCTGCGCACCGCGGCGGTGGGGGCAAGGACCGCCGCCCGGCTCGAGGCCTCGGGCGCGGCCGCCCCGCTCCTGGCGCCGGTCGCCGGGTCCACGGCGCTGATCGAGGCCCTGCGCCACGCCGACGCCTGGCCCGGCCGCCGCGTGCTCATCCCGCGCGCGCTCGAGGGCGGACGCGAGCTGGGCGAGGCGCTGCGCGCCTGGGGCGCCCAGGTGGACGAGGTGGTCGCCTATCGGACGCTGGAGCGCTCGCCGGCGGGCATCGCCGCCGCGTGGCGGGAGGCCCGCCCCGAGGCGGTGGTGGTGGCGAGCCCGTCGGCGGCGCGCGCCTTGGTGGGCGCGGTCGGGGCGGAGTGCCTGAGACGGCTGGGGCGGGTCGCGGCGATCGGGTCGACCACGGCGACCCAGCTGCTGGCGCTGGGGGTGCCGGCGATGGTGCCGGCCCGCGCCGACTTCGAGGCCGTGGCCGATCTCCTGGTGGGCCCCACCGAGCGGCCCGCGGCCGAGGGGGGACGATGAGCTACCCGACCCAGCGCGGGCGCCGGCTGCGCCGCACCAAGGGGCTGCGGGCGCTGGCGCGCGAGACCCGGGTCGCCGCCGATCAGCTGGTCGCACCGCTGTTCGTCCACGAGGGCGAGCGCTCCCGGCAGGCGATCGCCTCGCTGCCCGGGCACGCGCGCCTGACCCCCGATCTCGCCGCCGAGGAGGCGGCCTCGCTCGCAGGCCTCGGCGTCGGCTCGGTGCTGCTGTTCGGCATCCCGGCGCGCAAGGACGCCGAGGGCAGCGCCGGCTGGGCCGAGGACGGCATCGTGCCGCGCGCCATCCGGGCCATCAAGCGGCGCGTCCCCGACCTCGTGGTGTGGGCCGACGTGTGCATGTGCGAGTACACCGACCATGGCCACTGCGGCATCCTCAAGGGCGACGAGGTCGACAACGACGCCACGCTGCCGCTGCTGGCGCGCGCGGCGGTCGCCTACGCGCGGGCCGGCGCCGACGTGGTGGCGCCCTCGGACATGATGGACGGGCGCGTCGCGGCGATCCGCGCCGGGCTCGACCGCGCCGACTGCGCCCACACCGCCATCGTCTCGTACGCGGTCAAGTACGCCTCGGCGTTCTACGGCCCGTTCCGCGAGGCGGCCGGCTCGACGCCGCGCGCGGGCGACCGGCGCGGCTACCAGATGGACGGCGCCAACGTGCGCGAGGCGCTCCGCGAGGCCGAGGGCGACGTCGCCGAAGGGGCGGACGCGCTCATCGTCAAGCCGGGCCTGCCCTACCTCGACGTCATCCGCGCGGTCCGCGAGCGGGTGACCGTGCCGGTCGCGGCGTATCAGGTGTCGGGCGAGTACGCCATGATCCACGCGGCCGCCGAGCGCGGCTGGCTGGATCTCGAGCGGACGATGTGGGAGACCACGCTCGGGCTGCGTCGCGCCGGGGCCGACCTGCCACCGGCACGGGCCCGGCCGTCACCGGCGACCTGTTCGCGCGCGCGGCCAAGGTGACCCCGGGCGGTGTCCACTCGCCGGTGCGCGCCTTCCGCTCGGTCGGGCTGCCGCCGCTGGCGCTGACCGAGGCGCACGGCGCCCGGGTCCGCGACGCCGCGGGGCGCGAGTTCGTGGACTGGATCGGCGGCTGGGGCCCGGCGCTGCTCGGCCACGGCCATCCCGAGGTGGTGGCGGCGATCGAACGGCAGGCCCGGCGCGGGCTGCTGTTCGGGCTCGTCTCGCCCGACGAGGTGACGCTCGCCGAGCGCGTGACCGCCCGCATCCCGGGCCTGGAGCAGGTGCGCTTCGTCGTCACCGGCACCGAGGCCACGATGAGTGCGGTGCGGTTGGCGCGCGCCGCCACCGAACGGAGCGGCCTCCTCAAGTTCGCCGGCGGCTACCACGGGCACGGTGACGCGTTCCTGATCCGCGCCGGCTCGGGGGCGGCCACCTTCGGCGTGCCGGACTCCCCGGGGGTCACCGCCGGGGCCGCCCGCGACACCTGGATCGCGCGCTACAACGACCTGGACGACGTGGACCGCGTGTTCCGCGAGGCGCCGGGCGGCATCGCCGCGGTCATCGTCGAGCCGGTGGTCGGGAACATGGGCTGCGTGCCGCCGCAGCCGGGCTTCCTGGCCGGATTGCGCGAGCGCTGCGACCGGCACGGGGCACTGCTCATCTTCGACGAGGTCATCACCGGCTTTCGTCTCGGGCCGGGCGGGGCCTCGCGGCACTTCGGCGTGACCGCCGACCTGGTGACGCTCGGCAAGGCGCTCGGCGGCGGCATGCCGATCGCGGCCTTCGGCGGACGGGCAAATCTGATGGCGAAGGTCTCGCCGTCCGGCCCGGTCTACCAGGCCGGGACCTACGCCGCGCATCCGCTCGCGATCGCCGCCGCCCTCGCGGTGATGGACGTGCTCGACGGCGACCCCGGCCTGTGGGCGCGCCTGGACGCCGCGGGCGAGCGGCTCGCCACCGGGCTTAAGACCGCGGTGCGCGGCGCCGGGCTCAAGGCCCAGGTGCAGCGCGTCGGCTCGATGTGGACGCTGTTCTTCTCGCCGCGGCCGGTCCGTTCCTGGGACGACGCCGACGCCGTGGATCGCGACCGCTACGCGGCGTTCTTCCGCGGCCTGCTCGCCCGCGGCGTGCTGCTGCCGCCCTCGGCGTTCGAGACCGCGTTCGTGTCGGCCGCGCACGGCGAGGCCGAGATCGCGCACACGCTGGACGCCGCCACGGCGGCGCTCGCGGAGGTGGCGTCGTGAACGACCGGTTCCTCAGGGCCTGCCGCCTCGAGGCGGTCGACCGCACGCCGCTCTGGATCATGCGCCAGGCCGGGCGCTACCTGCCCGAGTACCGCGAGCTGCGCTCGCGCGTGGACTTCCTGACCCTCTGTCGCACGCCCGAGCTGGCGGTCGAGGCGAGCCTGCAGCCCATCCGGCGCTTCGGTCTCGACGCGGCGATCGTGTTCTCGGACATCCTCATCCCGCTCGAGGCGCTGGGCTGCGAGCTGACCTTCGACCCGGGACCGCACATCGCCTGTCCGCTGCGCACCGCGGCCGACATCGACGCGCTGGTCGCGCGTCCGGTCGCCGAGGTGACGCCGTTCGTGGGCGAGGCGGTGGCCCTGCTGCGCCGCGAGCTGGCGGGGAAGGTGCCGGTGATCGGCTTCTGCGGCGCCCCGTTCACGCTGGCCGCCTATCTGGCCGAGGGTCAGGGCAAGGAAGGCTTCGCCCAGGTGCGCGCCCTGCTCCACCGCGATCCGGCGGCCCTCACCCGGCTGCTCGACCGGCTCGCGGCGCTCATGACCCGGTCCAGATCTTCGACTCGTGGGCGTCGGTGCTCTCGCCCGCCGACTTCCGCGCCTTCGCGCTCCCGGCCGTGCGCAAGCTCGTCCAGGGGCTCGCGCGCGACGGCGTGCCGGTCATCTACTTCGCGCCCGCGGCCGGGCACCTGCTGGAGGATGCGGCCGGCTGCGGCGCCGACGTGCTCGGGGTCTGCTGGCGCACGCCCATCGCCGAGGCGCGGGCGCGCACCGGCGGACGCCTGGCGCTCCAGGGGAATCTCGATCCCGCGGCGCTGCTCGCGACCCCCGCCGCGGTCCGCACGCGCGCGCTGGCGGTGCTGGAGGACGCGGGCGACCGGCCGGGCCACATCATGAACCTGGGGCACGGCATCCTGCCCGAGACCCCGATCGCCTCGGTCGAAGCGCTGGTCGAGACGGTGTCGTCGTTC